>NZ_JBGNYC010000001.1:0-238236 GCF_051844275.1 Cellulosimicrobium sp. CpK407 | reverse complement strand
GCGCGGTCGGCTGCGGGCCGGTGCCCGGCTGCCCCTCCTGGTACGCCGGCATGACGGCGGTCGCGGGGCCCTGGTCGGGGTCGAGCCCCGGGCGTGCCGCGTACCCGCTGCGCTCGGGCTCGACCTGCTGGACCGGGAGGACCTCGGTGGCGTCGCCGCCTGCAGGCGCCCAGCGGCCCTGGTCCGGCTGCTGCGCGGCGACCGGACCGGTCTGCGCAGCCACCGGGTACGCCGCACCACCGTGCGGCGCCCCGGGGTAGGAACTGGCCGGCGGCTGCGCCGCCGCGGGTCCGGACGGCGCGACGGGCGCCTGCCGGACCGGCTTGGGCGCGGGCGGCTGCCAGACGTACGCCTGCGCCGCCGCCCCGGCGGCAGCGGCCGGGACCGGACGGTGCTCGGCGAAGTACGCGCGCACCTCGCGCGGGACCGTCAGGGCACCGACGACGAGCAGCGGGAGCCCGAACGCGAGGAGCACGTGCTCGACGCCACCGCCGAGCACGACCCGGTTGGACGTCACGACGAGCAGGACGATGCCCAGCAGCGCGACGACACCGGCGCCACCGAGGGCGAGCGGCCGGCCGGTCGTCGCGTCGCGGGCGAGCGAGCGGCGCGCGACGAACGCGACGGCCGCCGCGAGCACGCCCACCACGACGGCGAGCACGACCGGCACGCCGCGAGCGCCCTCGGCCAGCGTGAGCACGGCGCTCACGGCGACGTACCCGGCGACGACGAGCGCGAGGTCGAGGGCGTTCACGGCGACGCGCACCCAGGTCTTCACGGGGTCGGCCACCGTCATCGCGCGGTGCACCGCAGGCGCCGCGGCGATCGCGGCGAGCGCCGGGACGAGCACGAGCCCGAACCGGCCGCGGTGCGTGCTCTCGATCGTGACGAGCCCGTTGTTGCCCGAGCCCAGCACGAACGCCACCGCGAGGATGACCCCCAGCCCGACGAGCGTGAGGCGCGCCGCCTCGGACCGGCGCCACGTGCCGTACGTCGGCAGGCCGACGAGCGCGAGGACGAAGAGCGCGGAGACGAGCACGAACAGGACGAGGAGCGCGCCGCCGAGGCGGGTCCCCGTGACGGTCAGGATGATCGTGAGCAGGACGGTCACCGCGAGGACCGCGGCCCCCGCGAGGAGCGCCTGGAGCCAGCGGTTCGTGACCGCGCGGTCCTGGTCCTGCGGTCCGAGCTCGCTCTCGCGCGGCTGCGCCGCGAGGATCGCGCCCGCGAGCCCGAGTGCGGCCGCGGAGCCGACGCCGCCCCAGCCGTCGCCGAAGTCCCCGCCCCCGACGACGTCGACGACGAGGTAGACGCCGACGAGGAGGACGTACGGGGCGTTGGCGAGCAGACGGACCTTCCGCGTCGTGTGCACGGTCCACGTCGCGGGCAGCACCCCGGTGCGGGCGAGGTACGGCAGCGCGAGGGTGAGCAGGGAGAGGATCGTCAGCAGGACGACCTCGATCTTGTCGGACGCGCGGCTCGCGGCGTCCCACGGCAGTGCGAGGGACACGAGGAGCAGGAGGGCCGCGACGCCGTCACGCACGTAGTCGCTCACGGGCATCCCGGCGAAGGGCGAGACCGGACCTGGTGCGGTGGCCGTGGCGGCCGGCCCCGCGGGAGCCTCGGCCTCCTCGACGCCGCCCTGTCCGCCGTCGTCCCCCGCGCCCGGCTCCGCAGGCGCCCCGCCCGGTGCGCGCTCGGCCGAGGAGTCCCCGTCACCCACCGCGACGCCGTCGGGCGCCGTGGTCGGCCCGGAGCCCGCAGCGCGCAGCTGCGGGTCCTCGGCCGGCTCTGTCTGGTTGGTCATCGTGCACTCCCTACGCTGTCGCGCCGTGCCGTACGCACGCACGCCGGCCCGACGGGCCCCGACCGTTTCTACCGGTTCATCACGTGCGCCTTCAAGCGCCCACGCGGCGCGGACCCCCGATACGACGGGACGGCTCAGGACACGGCCGTCAGCCGGTCCGCGCCGAGCAGGAAGAGGCGGCCCTCGACCGCGACCACGTGGTACGTGTTCTCGGGCAGGGCCCAGCGCCACTCGACGGCCCCGTCGTCGAGCGCGAGCGACACGAGCCCCTGACCCTCGCGGCCGCGCTCGGTCACGAAGAGCGACCGTCCGTCCGTGAGCACCGGCCAGGGCCCGCTGTCGTCGACGGTCACGGCCCAGGCCTCCTCGCCGGTGCGCGCGTCGACGCTGCGGTACGCCGAGTCCGTCTGGACGACGACGCGCCCGTCGACGCGCGCGACGGCTCGCAGGCCGGTGCCCGGGAGGGACCAGAGCTCCGAGCCGGTCGCCGCGTCGACCCCCACGATGCTCCCGAACGTGTTGGTGACGATCACGCCGGGCGCGGAACCGTCCGAGAGGGGTGCCTCGAGGACGCGACCCTTGATCCGGAAGTCCGGCTCGCCCGCGGCCGTGAAGACGGTCGCCGTGCCGCGCCCGTACTCGTTCCCGACGTAGCGGCCGTCCTGGAGCCGCACGATCGTCCACACGTCGTCCTCGACGAGCGAGCGGCCGTCCTCCGTGAGCGCCGCGGCGACGCCCGGCGCCAGGACGTCGACCACCCCGCGGCGGACGTCGAGCACGACGTCGCCCCCGCGCCCGAGCCCGTCGTGCGGGAGCGACCGGTCCCAGCGGACCTCTCCGGTCGCCGCGTCCTCGCGCACGAGCGCGACCTCGCCGCCCCGCCACCACGCGCGCACGACGTCGCCGGCGCCGACGGGCACGACCGACAGGCGGCCCGCGGTCTCGACGGTCCGGTCGCCGACGACCTCGCCCGTCGCGGACCGGACGGTGACCAGCCGGGCGACCTGCTCGCGCCACCCCGACGGCACGGCGCACACCACCACCTCCCGGGCCGGCTCGCCCTGGGCCGGCAGGCACGTGGCCCGGTCGCCGAGCCGCTCGGACCGCCAGAGGACCGAGCCGTCCTCGACCGAGTGCGCCGTGAGCGCGCCGTCGACCGTGACGACGGCGCCCACTGCCGGGACGACGTCGGAGCCCGGCGCGACCGGCACGGACCACCGCGGCTCGGGCGGTGCGTCGAGGGGGCGCAGCCCGCCCGCGAGCGCGGTGACGTCGACGGGCCGCGCGTCCTCCATCGAGGCGGTGAAGGCGACCGAGCCCGCGAACGCGGCGGCGACCGCGACGGCGACCCACGGGACGGGGTGCGCGTACCAGGCGCGCCGCGGTGCGTCCGTGCCGTCGCTGCGCCGGGACCGTCCGCGCTCGCGCGCGGTCCGGGCGGATCCTGCCGCGGCCGTCGCGGGTCGCGACGCGGTCCCGGCGCTCCGGGCGTGCGGGCCACGGCGCCCGTCGCCGAGGGTGCCCGGGGCCGTGCGCCCCGACCGGTCGCCGTCGCTCGCAGCCTCCGGCTCGCCGTCGAACACGGCGTCGAAGCGGTCGTCCGTGCGCAGCTCGGGGGGCAGGAGCTCGAAGCTGACGGCACCCGCCGACGCGCTGGCACCGTCCGTCGTCGGCTCGTGGGTGACGTGCCCGGCACGAGCCGCCCGGTCCTGCGCGAGCCGACGGCGCCTCACCTGTCCACGATACGCACGCGGAGGCGCCCGCGCCCGGGCGGGCGGTCAGATGCCGAGCTGGTACACGCCCCAGTACGCGAGGATCACGAGGAGGATCGCCGCACCCGCGACGACGCACCACAGCATGACGCGCGTCGTCAGGCCCCGCGCGACCCGCAGCGCCCCGGCCCGGCCCTCCTCGACGCCGGTGCCGGCCGCGTCGGCGAGGTCCGCCGCGGCGCGCCGGGCCGTCCGGACCTCGGCGGAGCGGTTGATCAGGAGGGCCGCGGCGACGAGCGTCGCGAGCCCGACGAGCCGCACCCCGATCCACCCGCCCTGCACGACCCAGGCGTCCTTCTCGTAGTCGAGGGCGAGCCGGGCGACGGCGACGAGGTAGACCACGAGGGCCACCGTCGTCCCGAGGGCGCCCACGCCGAGCCCGGCGAGCGGCGCGCGGAAGCCGGGCGCGAGACCGGCGGGCGCGCTCGGGCGCCCGGCGACGCGGCGCAGGCGGCGCACGAGCCCTCCGGCGAGCCCGACGAGCGGCCCGAGCACGAGGAGACCCACCGCGCCGAGCACGAGCCCGACGAGGAGGTCGCCGTTGCCGAGCCACCGCGGGGTGGGGACGGGACCGGCGAGGTACTGCTGGTTCGGCTCGGCCCCGGCGACCTGGGGCTGCGCGGTCGCGCTGTCGGGGAGGGACGTGATCCAGGCGCCGAGGTCGCGCGGGAAGTCGGGGACGAGCACGTCGTCGATCTTGATCCCGTGGTTCGCGTCCTCGTAGAACCGCACGGTCACGTCGGCGCCGCCCGACGCCGACGACGGCCCCGTCGCGTCGAGGATCTGCCGCGCCCCCTGCTCGACCGGCATCGACGGGTCCGCGGTGCCGTAGACCACGAGGACGGGCTGGGTGAGCCGCTCGAGGAACGGCTCGACGTCGAAGTCGGCGTACTCGAAGCCGCCCCCGGGGATCGCCATGCCGACCGCGCGCGGGATCGCCCGGAACACCCCGTGCGGGACGTCCGTGTTGCGCAGGTAGCTGTCGACCGCGAACGCGGCCTGCTGGCGCGGCGGCACGACCGGGGCGGACACGAGCACGGAGAACGCGATCGTCGGGTCCTCGACCGCCATCACGGGCACGATCCACGTGCCCTCCGACTCCCCGTACAGCCCGACCTGGTCCGGGTCGACCCCGGGTCGCGTCCGGAGCAGGTCCACGGAGCGCTCGTAGTCGCGCGCCATCGCCTCGTAGTCGCGGTGACGCGTCGTGTACGTGTCGAGGCGCTTGTCCGGCACGAGGGTGACGACACCGGCGCTCGCGAGGTCGGCCGCGACGTCCACGAAGGCCTCCGTCGCCAGGCCCGTGCCCGCGCCGTGCACGAACACCACGCCCGGGAGGTCGTCGCCCGCGTCGACGGGCTCGCGCAGGATGCCCCCGACCGTCGCGCCGTCGAGCCGGATCGTCACGTCCGTCTCGCGCACGTCGTACGTGCCGACGGGGTCGGCGCCGCCGGGAGGCTGGCCCCCGATCGTCGTGTCGGGCGTCGTGGGCTCCAGGTGCTCGGTCACGGGCACCGGGTCCCACTGCGGTCCCGTGACCGCGCCGACGATCGCGAGGACGATCGCGAGGGCGGCGGTGGTCGCGGCGGTCCGGAAGATCACCGGGGAATCGTACGTCGCACCCACGACGCCGGTCCCTGGTGCGGCCCCGACGCGCGGACGGGGGCTCTCCCCCGTCCGGGCGCGGCCCGCCTCAGAACCCGAGCCGGTGGAGCTGCTTGGGGTCGCGCTGCCAGTCCTTGGCGACCTTCACGTGCAGGTCGAGGTAGACGCGCGCGCCGAGCAGCGCCTCGATGCCGTGCCGCGCGCGGGTCCCGACCTCTCGCAGCCGCGAGCCGCCCCGACCGATGACGATGGCCTTCTGCGAGTCGCGCTCGACGAAGAGGTTGACCCGCACGTCGAGCAGCGGCGGGCGGCCGGTGGCCTCGTCCCCGCTGCCCTCGCGGGGCACGATCTCCTCGACCTGGACGGCGAGCGAGTGCGGCAGCTCGTCGCGCACGCCCTCGAGCGCGGCCTCGCGCACGAGCTCCGCGACCATCACCGCCTCGGGCTCGTCGGTGAGCTCGCCGCCCGGGTAGAGCTCCGGCCCCTCGGGGAGGTGCGAGACCAGGACGTCGGTGAGGACGTCCACCTGGTAGCCGTCCTGCGCCGAGACCGGCACGATGTCCGCCCAGCCGCCCGCGGTCTCCCCCAGCCGGTCCACGGCGAGCAGGTGCGCGGCGAGCGTGCCGCGGTCCACGAGGTCGGCCTTCGTCACGACGGCGACCACGGGCGTGCCGCGGCGCCCGCGCATGAGCTCGGCGAGCTCGTTCGCGATGAACCGGTCGCCCGGCCCGATCTTCTGGTCCGCGGGCAGGCAGAACGCGATGACGTCGACCTCCGTCAGCGTCTCGCGCACGAGGTCGTTGAGGCGTTCGCCGAGCAGCGTGCGGGGCCGGTGCAGGCCCGGGGTGTCGACGAGGACGAGCTGCGCGTCGGGGCGGTGCACGATCCCGCGGATCGTGTGGCGGGTCGTCTGCGGCCGCCCGGACGTGATGGCGACCTTCTGGCCGACCAGCGCGTTCGTCAGGGTCGACTTGCCCGCGTTGGGCCGCCCGACCAGGCAGGCGAATCCGGAGCGGTGCTCGGGGGTGGTCGTGCTCACGGGGTGTCCTTCACGGTCGGGAGGGAGGGTCGGGTGTCGGCCGGGGTCTCCGGCTCGTGGGGTGCCGCGGGCGGCGTCGGGGCCGCGGCGTGGGACACGAGGACGGTCGCGAGCTGCTTGCGCCGGCCCTCGACCCGGTCGGCCTCGATCCGCAGGCCGTGCACGTCGGCGACGGAGCCGGGCAGCGGGACCTTGCCGAGGGCCTTGGCGAGCAGGCCGCCGACGGTGTCCACGTCGTCGTCGTCCAGGTCGAGCCCGAAGAGCTCGCCGAGCTCGTCCACGCCGAGCCGCGCGGGCACGCGCAGCACGCCCTCGCCGAGGTCCTCGACCTCGGGCTCGGGCCGGTCGTGCTCGTCGGTCAGCTCGCCGACGATCTCCTCGAGCGCGTCCTCGATCGTCACGAGCCCGGCGATGCCGCCGTACTCGTCGACGACCATGGCGATGTGCGACGACGACGCCTGCATCTCGCGCAGGAGGTCGTCGACGGGCTTGGACTCGGGCACGAAGATCGCGGCGCGCGCGACGTCGCCGACCGGCCGGGCGTCCGCCCCCGGGCCGCCCTGCAGCACCCGCACGACGTCCTTGAAGTAGGCGACGCCCACGAGGTCGTCCGCGGACGTCCCGGTCACGGGGATGCGGGAGAAACCCGAGCGCAGGAACAGCGACAGCGTCTTGCGCAGCGGCGTGTCCCGCGAGGTCGTGACCATGTCCGTCCGCGGGACCATGACCTCGCGCGTGAGGGTGCTGCCGAGCTCGAAGACGGAGCGGATGAGCTCGCGCTCCTCCTCCTCGATGACGTCGGACTCGTTCACGCGGTCCACCATGTCCTGGAGCTCGCGCTCGTGCGCCCCCGAGTCGGGGGCGGGCGCGAGGCGCGTGAGCCAGCGGGTCGCGGCGACGATCCCCGTGAGGAGCCCCGAGAGCGCGAGCAGGACGCGGACGGCGTGCCGGCGGCCCAGCGACCGCGGGCTGACCCGCACGACGAGGAGGCCGACGACGACGCTCACTGCCAGCGCGACGAGCAGGACCTGCCACCACGGCTCCAGCCACGCCGCGACGAGCAGCGTGAGGCACGTGATCGCGGCGACCTCGGCGACGACGCGCACGAACCCGACGGAACGGGCCGTCGCGGCCGGGTCCGCGAGCAGCGCCAGCGCGCGACGCCCGGACGGCCGCGGCGGGGTCGTCAGGTCGTCGCCGAGCGCGGCCTCGCTCACCGCCGCGCGCGTCACGCGCAGCACCGCCGCCTCGCCGGCGCTCAGCACCGCGGCGAGCACGACCGTGAGGACGGTCAGGACCGCCAGGAGCGCGACGGGTTCGCCGCTCACCGGCCGGCGAGGAAGGTCAGGAGCAGCTTGCGCTGGAGCGCGAACATCTCCTTCTCCTCCTCCGGCTCGGCGTGGTCGTAGCCGAGCAGGTGCAGGATGCCGTGCGTCGTGAGCAGCAGCATCTCCTCCGCGGTCGAGTGCCCCGCGGTCACCGCCTGCTGCGCGGCGACCTCCGGGCACAGCACGACGTCGCCGAGCTGGCCGGGGCCGGACACCTCGCCGTCGCGACCGGGACGCAGCTCGTCCATGGGGAACGAGAGCACGTCCGTCGGTCCCGGCTCGTCCATCCAGCGCACGTGCAGCTCGGTCATGACGTCGGTGTCGACGAAGAGGATCGACAGCTCGCTCTGCGGGTGCACGCGCATCGCGTCGAGCACGTAGCGCGCGAGCGCCGCGAACTCGGCCTCGTCGACCTCGGCCTCGGTCTCGTTGTTGACCTCGATGCTCACGCGTCGTCCCTCGTCCGTCGGTCCCTGCCCGCGGGGCGTCCGCGGCGCTCGTCGTCCCGGCGGCGCGGTGCGCCGCCCGTCCCCTGTCGCGCCCCGGTGCCGGACGCGAGGTCCCACCGCGCGTACGCGTCGATGATCTCGCTCACGAGCCGGTGGCGCACCACGTCCGACGACGTGAGGCGGCAGAACTCGACGTCGTCCACGCCCGTGAGGACGTCCTCGATCACGCGCAGCCCGGACTGGGTGCCGCCGGGCAGGTCCACCTGCGTCGCGTCGCCCGTGATGACCATGCGCGACCCGAACCCGAGGCGCGTGAGGAACATCTTCATCTGCTCGGTCGTCGTGTTCTGCGCTTCGTCGAGAATGATGAAGGAATCGTTCAACGAGCGACCCCTCATGAACGCCAGCGGCGCGACCTCGATCGTGCCCGCCTCGATGAGCTTGGGGATCGAGTCGGGGTCGATCATGTCGTGCAGCGCGTCGTACAGCGGGCGCAGGTACGGGTCGATCTTCTCCGTGAGCGAGCCGGGCAGGAACCCGAGCCGCTCCCCCGCCTCGACCGCCGGGCGCGTGAGGATGATCCGGTTGACCTGCTTGGACTGGAGCGCCTGCACGGCCTTGGCCATCGCGAGATACGTCTTGCCCGTGCCCGCGGGACCGATGCCGAACGTGATGGTGCTGGCGTCGATCGCCTCGACGTAGCGCTTCTGCCCGACCGTCTTGGGCCGGATCGTGCGACCGCGGCTCGACAGGATGTTGAGCGTCAGCACCTCGGCCGGCCGCGACGCCGTCGCGGCCGTGAGCATCGAGATGGAGCGCGACACGACGTCCGCCGTGAGCGGCGTGCCGGCCTCCACGACCTCGACGAGCTCGTCGAGCAGGCGGGAGGCGAGCGCGACGTCCCCCGGAGGACCGGAGACCGCGATCTCGTTGCCGCGCACGTGCACGTCGACCGAGGGGAATCCCTCCTCGACGGCCCGGAGCACGGAGTCGCGGCTGCCGAGGAGCGCGACCATCGGCACGTGGGTCGGGATGACGATGCGGTGCTCGACCCGGTGCGGCTGAGGGTCGGGTTCTCGGGACAGAGAGGTCATGAGCCGGCTTGCGCCGCTGCGCTCCTTCGGTCGGACGGTGGGGCCGGGGCCGCCACGGCCCCGCAGATCGCCTCCATCGTACCGAGCGCGCCCGGGCGCCACACGTCCTTTCGCGCAGGGCTCAGGCGGGCGTCCAGCCGAGCTCCGCGCCCGCGATGACGTGCCCGTGCACGTGGAACACGCTCTGCCCGGCGCGCGGGCCGGAGTTGAAGATGAGGCGGAACTGGCCGTCGGCCTGGTCGCCCGCGACCTCGTCGGCGAGCGCGACGACGTCGGCGAGCAGCGCCGGGTCGGCCGCCGCGAGCTGGGCGATGTCGCCGTGGTGGTCGCGCGGCACGACGAGCACGTGCACCGGGGCCTGGGGGTCGATGTCCCGGAAGGCGATCGCGCGGTCGCTCGTCGCGACGACGTCGGCGGGCAGCTCGCCCGCGACGATGCGGCAGAAGAGGCAGTCCGGGTCCGTGCGTACGTCGGTGCTGGTCATGACCCCGAGGCTAGTCCAGGCCCGGCCGCCACGCCCCAGCGGCCGAGCCGCTCGGCGAGGAGGGCGACGGCGACCGGACCGGCGGTCGACGTGCGCAGCACGTGCGGGCCCAGCCGGGCCGCGACCGCGCCGGCCGCCGTGAGGTCGGCGACCTCGCGGTCGGAGATCCCGCCCTCGGGGCCGACGACGACCAGCACCTCGGGCGCCGCGCCGCCGGGACGGGTCGCGCCGTCGGGCAGCGCGACGTCGGCGAGCGGCGTCACGGCCTCCTCGTGCAGCACGATCGCCCGGCCGCCGGCCGCGACGACGTCGGTCACGCGCGCCGCGAGGCCGCGCGAGTCGACGGCCACCTCGACCTGCGGCAGGCGCGCGCGCCGCGCCTGCTTGGTCGCCGTGCGGACCGTCGCGAGCCAGCGCGCACGGGACTTCGCGGCGCGCTCGCCGCGCCACACGACGACGGAGCGCTCCGCCTGCCAGGGCACTACGACGTCGACCCCGATCTCGGTCGCCGCCTCGATCGCCATCTCGTCGCGGTCGCCCTTGGCCAGGGCCTGCACGAGCGTCACGACGACGGCGGGCGCGGGCTCGCGGTCGACCTCCTGGACGAGCAGGGTCACGCGGCCCGCGTCGGCGTGCTCGACGACGCAGCGCAGGCGCAGGCCGTCGCCGTCCACGACGTCGACCCGCTCCCCCGCCCCGCGGCGCTGGACGACGCCCGCGTGGCGGCCCTCGGCGCCGTCGAGGACGTAGCGGTCGCCGGGCGCGACGGCGTCGAGCCCGGTCTCGGCGAGGAACACCGGAGCACTCACGCGACCGCTCCCCTCAGCGCCCGGAGAGCTTGTCGCGCAGGCGCGAGAACACGCCGGGGTGCGCGGCCGACAGGCGCGGCTCGGGCCGCTCCTCGCCACGCATCGCGGCGAGCGAGCGCAGGAGCTGCTCCTGCTCCTCGGTGAGCTCGCGCGGCACCTGGACCTCGATGTGGACGTTGAGGTCGCCGCGGCCGCTGCCGTGCAGGTGCCCCACGCCGAGGTTCTTGAGCGTGACGATCTGGCCCGGCTGCGTGCCCGGGCGCAGGTCGATCTCCTGCGCGCCGTCGAGCGTCTCGAGCTCGAGGACGGTGCCGAGCGCGGCCGCGGTCATGGGCACCTGGAGCGTGCAGTGCAGGTCGTCGCCGCGGCGCACGAACGTGTCGTGGTTGCGCTCGCGGATCTCGACGTACAGGTCGCCCGCGGGGCCGCCGGCCGGACCGACCTCGCCCTGCGCGGTGAGCTTGATGCGCGTGCCCGTGTCGACGCCCGCGGGGACGTTCACCGTGATGCTGCGGCGGCTGCGCACGCGGCCCTCGCCGGAGCACTCCGCGCACGGCTCGGGGATGACGGTGCCGAAGCCCTGGCACGCGGCGCACGGGGCGCTCGTCATGACCTGGCCGAGGAAGGAACGCGCCACGCGCTGGACCGTGCCGCGGCCGTGGCAGACGTCGCACGTGCGGGGCGAGGTGCCCGGGCGACAGCACGAGCCGCCGCACGTCCCGCACACGACCGCCGTGTCGACCTGGAGCTCGCGCTGCGCGCCGAACGTCGCCTCGGACAGGTCGATGTCGAGCCGCACGAGCGCGTCCTGGCCGCGCCGGGCGCGCGGGATCGGCCCCTGCTGCGCCTGGCCGCCGCCGAAGAACGTCTCGAAGATGTCCTGGAAGCCGAACCCGCCGCCCATGGGGCCGGCGCCGCCGCCGGGGGCGCTCGGGTCGACGCCGAGATCGTACTGCTGACGCTTCTCCGGGTTGGAGAGCACCTCGTACGCGCGCGCCACGTCCTTGAAGCGGTCGCCCGCCTCCTCGCCCGCGACGTCGGGGTGCAGCTCGCGCGCGAGCTTGCGATAAGCCTTCTTGATCTGGTCCTGGCTGGCGTCGCGCGCCACGCCCAGGATCTCGTAGTAGTCGCTCACACGTCACTCTCTGCTGGTGCGGGTCGTGAGGCCGGCAGGGGGCCGGTCGTGAAGGGTCTGGTGCGGGTCGTGAGACCGGCACGAGGTCGGTCGTCGTGGATGCCTGCCGCGCGCGGGGAGGCCGCGGCGAGGCTCACGTGCCGAGCACCCGTGACAGGTAGCGCGCGACGGCGCGCACCGCCGCGATGGTCCCGGGGTAGTCCATGCGGGTCGGCCCGATCGAGCCGACGAGGGCGACCGTGTCGCCGTCGTTACCGTAACCGGTCGTCACGACGGAGGTCTCCACGAGGCCCTCGAGCTGGGTCTCGTGCCCGATCCGCACGCTCACGCCCGACTCGGCCGCCATCTCCGTCAGGAGGCCCAGGAGGACGACCTGCTCCTCGAGCGCCTCGAGGACCGGGCGCAGCGCGTGCTCGAACCGCATGCCCGCGCGGGCCAGGTTCGCCGTGCCCGCGAGCACGAGGCGCTCCTCGCTCTCCTCGGCGAGCGTCTGGGCGACGAGGTCGCCGACCGCGCGCACGAGCGGGGCGTCGTCGGGGTGGAAGCTCTCCGTCACCGCGGCGAGGCCCGTGGCGAGGTCCGTGAGGCGCTTGCCGGCCGCGGCGGCGTTGAGCCGCGCACGGACCTCGACGAGGGTGCCCTCGTCCGGCACGCTCGCGACCTCGAGCGTGCGCTGCTCGACGCGCCCGGTGTCGGTGATGATCACGACGAGCAGGCGCGAGTCCCCGACCGGCACGAGCTCGAGGTGCCGCAGCCCGGACCGGCTCAGCGACGGGTACTGCACGACCGCGACCTGGCCCGTGAGCTGCGCCAGCAGCCGGCCGGCGCGCGCGATGACGTCGTCGAGGTCCACGCCCTCGGAGAGGAACGTCTCGATGGCGCGCTTCTCCGGCGCGGACAGCGGCTTGACGCCCGAGAGCCGGTCGACGAAGAGACGGTAGCCCTTGTCCGTGGGGATGCGGCCCGCGGACGTGTGCGGCTGCGCGATGTACCCGGCGTCCTCGAGGGCCGCCATGTCGTTGCGGATCGTCGCGGGCGACACGCCGAGGCCGTGCCGCTCGGTGAGCACGCGCGACCCCACGGGCTCGCGCGTGAGGACGTAGTCCTCGACGATCGCCCGCAGCACCTCGAGCCGGCGCTCCTCGCTCACGTCCACCTCCGTGTGCCGCACCGTCGCCGCCCCGGGCGGGCGCGCGGGCGTCGGCACTCTCGACCTCCGAGTGCCAATCCTACGCGTCCGCGCGGCCCGTCCCGCGGTCCTCCGCTCGCCGCGAACGCAGGTCCGCGAGCCCGACGACGAGCGCGAGCGCGACGAGCACGATCGTCACGAGCAGCGCCCTCCCCGTCGCGTGCGCCGCCGTGTCGCCGCCCGCGAGGCCCCCGTAGTACACGGAGAGCACGATCGAGATGCCGACCGCCGACCCGATGCGCTGCCCGAGCTGCAGCATGCTCCCCGCGACCCCCGCGCGGCTCACGGGAACCTCGGACAGCGTGAGGGTCTGGTTCGGCGCGATGACCGTCCCGCTGCCCGCCCCGGCGACCAGCAGGGCTCCCGCGAGCGCCGGCCCCACGGCGCCCGGCTCGTCCCCGAGGAGGCGCACGACGGCGTCGGCCACGACGACCCCGACGAGGACGAGCGTCAGCCCGCCGACGACGAGCTGCCGGCCCCAGCGCGCGACCCAGCGCCCCGAGAACCACGCCGACACCCCGGACGCCACGGCGAACGGCGTCCCCACGAGCCCCGCCTGGAGCGGCGTGTAGCCGAGCTCGTCCTGGAGGTAGAGCGTGACCACGAGGAAGATGCCCGTGAAGCCCGCGAAGTAGGCGAGGCCGAGCAGCGCGCCGTTGCGGAACGACCCGAGCCCGACGACCTGCGGGTCGAGCACCGCCTCGCCGGTGCGCCGCTGGTACCGCCGCTCCCAGACGACGGCCGCGGTCCCCGCCGCGGCGGCCACGACCAACCACCACCAGCGCGAGGCGTCGTCCCCGCGACCGGTCGTCGTGACGAACGGCATCATGACGCCGAGCGTCGCCGCACCGAGCAGCGCCAGCCCGACGAGGTCGAGGCGGCGCGGGCCCCGCGCGGAGCGCGCGGCGTCGGGCGGTGGCGCGGGCACGAGGCGCCACGCGAAGGGCAATAGGACCGCGACGACGGGGAGGTTGACGAGGAAGACCCACCGCCACCCGTCCGCGGAGCCGGCCGCCGCGATGATGAGGCCGCCGAGCAGCGGGCCCAGCGCCGTCGAGACCCCGATCGTCGCGCCGAACATGCCGAACGCGCGGCCGCGCTCGAACCCGGAGAACTGCTGCTGGATGAGCCCGACGACCTGCGGGTTGAGGACGCCCGCGCTCACGCCCTGCAGCAGGCGCGCGACGGCGAGCCACCCGTCCGTCGGCGCGATCCCGCACGCGAGGCTCATGAGCGCGAACCCGACCAGCCCGGCGATGAACAGGGCACGCCGGGCGCCGGCGTCGCCGAGCCGGCCGGCGGGCACGAGCGCGAGCCCGAACGCGAGCGTGTAGCCCGCGACGACCAGCTGGAGCTGCGTCGGCCCCGCGTCGAGCGACGACTCGATCGACGGGAGGGCGACGTTGACGATCGACACGTCGAGCGTCGTGACGAAGCCGACCGCGAGGCAGACGGGCAGCACGCGCCAGCGGTTCGGGTCCGGCTCGGCGCGCTGCGGGCTCACCGCTCCGTCGTACCACCCCTCCCCGGGACCGCGCGCGGCGGGCGCCGGGTGCCGAGATCGACCCGAGCGTCCGAGATCGACCCTCGGGAGGTCGATGTCGCGACGCACGGGCCGATCTCGCCGGGGTGCGTCCGGCGCTCCCCTAGGGTGACGGCGTGGCTTTCGATCGTTATGGGTTCGACGTCCTCGGCGGCACGCCCGCCCCCGTTCATCATCGTGCGCGGCCGGTGTCCCGACCGCAGGCCGCCGAGCGGGGGCTCGTCGTCGAGGAGGTGCAGACCGGGTGGGTCGGCGCGGTCGTGCGGGTCGAGAAGTCGGGCGGGATGCACGTCGTCGTGCTGGAGGACCGCGCCGGCCGGACGCGGACGTTCCCGCTCGGGCCCGGGTTCTGGGTCGACGGCGAGCCGGTCGAGCTCACCGCCCCGGTCACGTCCCGCGCCCCCGCCGCGCCGACGCGGACCGCGTCCGGCTCGCGCGCCGTCGTCGGGCAGCGGGCGCGCGTGGCCCGCGGCAGCCGCATCTGGGTCGAGGGCAAGCACGACGCCGAGCTCGTCGAGAAGGTGTGGGGCGACGACCTCCGGGTCGAGGGCGTCGTCGTCGAGCCCCTGCACGGCGTCGACGACCTCGCGGCGGCGCTCGCCGACTTCGGCCCGACGCCGCAGCGCCGCGTCGGCGTGCTCGTGGACCACCTGGTGCCCGGGAGCAAGGAGCGCCGCATCGCCGACGACGCGGTCCGCCGCTCCCCCGCGGGCACGGTGCTCGTGCTCGGGCACCCGTACGTCGACGTGTGGCAGGCCGTGAAGCCCGCGCGCGTCGGCCTGCAGCGCTGGCCCGTGATCGAGCGGGGCACCGAGTGGAAGCGCGGCATCCTGCGCGAGCTCGGCTGGCCCGCGGAGACCGCCGAGGACGTGGGCCGCGCGTGGCAGCGCATCCTCGGCACCGTGCGCACGTACGCGGACCTCGAGCCGTCCCTGCTCGGCCGCGTCGAGGAGCTCATCGACTTCGTCACGGCGTCCTGACCTCGCCCCGGTCCGGACGCGCCGCGCCCCGGCACCGACGGGCGGCACCGGGGCGTGGTGAACGACGACGACCGGCCGTCAGGCGGCCGGCACGCCCCCGGTGAGGCGACGGTAGGCGAAGCCCACGGCCACGTAGCTCAGCGGGATCGTGACGAACAGGCCGAGGCCGCACGGGATCGCGCCGAGGATGTTGATGCCGAACAGCGCGAGCAGCAGCAGGAACACCTGGCCGAAGTTCTTGGCGACGAGCGAGAAGCTCGTCCGGATCGCCGTGATCGCGTCGACGCCCTGGTCGAGCGCGACGTAGTAGACGAACGCGGAGAAGAGCAGCACCGCGAAGCCCGGCAGGATGCACAGCACGAAGCCGATGCCCGTGAGGATGCCGACGATCAGCGCCGCGAGCAGCACGTTGACGACGTTGCCGAGGCGGAAGAACGCCGCGACGTCCGGGCGGCGCCCGTCCACCTCGTCGAGCGCGCCGCGCGTGAAGAACGCGGTGATCAGGTAGCCGATGACCGTGCCCACGATCCCGAGCAGGATGCTCGTGAACGTGATGCCGCTGACGGCGGCGAAGTTCGTGTCGCTGAAGTCGTACTGGTCCTGGAACTGGTCGAACCCGCCCGTGATCCAGCTCCACGCCACGTTCACCGCGAGGAAGATCAGCGCGACGAGGATCCACGGCCCGAGGTTCGAGGTGACCTTGCGCCAGCCGTAGGAGATCGCCTCGCCCACCGCGAAGGCGGGCCCCGTGTACCCGGGCTGGGCGCCGTAGCCGCCGGCCGCGGCCGGGTACGAGCCGGGCGGCGGCGGGTAGGCGCCGGACGGGGGCGGGTACGCGCCCGGCGGCGGGGCGGTCGGCCCCGGGGCCGCGGGGTCGCCCGGTGCGCCCGCGGGAGCGCCGTACGCCCCGGGCGCGCCGTAGGCGGGCGGGCCCGACGGCGGGGCGGCGGGGTCCTGCGGCGCGCCGTACGCGGGCGGCCCCGACGGCGGGGCGGACGGGTCCGGCGGCGTCGCGCCGCCCGGGCCGTACGGCGACGCGGGCGGGACGTCGCCCTCGGGCGTCGCCGGGCTCGGACCGGCCGGCGGCTGGGTGGGCTGCTCCGGAGCGCCGGAGCCGTCCGCCGGCGTCGGCTCGTCGTCGCGGGGCGGCTGACCGCCCGGGTTCGTGGGGTCCGTCATCGTGCACCTCGTTCCTCGTCGTCACGTGCTGCGGGCAGCACGCGTCCTCGACGTGCTCGGTCCTATCCTGGCTGCTCAGGGGCCTGGGCGCGCGGGGAGCAGTGCCACCCTCCGCCTCAGACGGGCTGCTCGCCGTTGAGCCGCCGGTACACGTACGCCGTCGCGATCTGGGCGACGGGCAGCGCCACGAGCAGGCCGACGTAGCACAGGAGCGTCCCGACGAGCTCGGCCAGGTACACGCCCAGGAACAGCAGCACGACCGTGCCGAGGTTCTTGCTCACGACGGTGAAGCTCGCCTTGAACGCGTCGAGGACGCCGAGCTTCTTGTCGATGACGTAGAACAGCGTGAACTGGGCGAAGAACACGAAGACGAGCGGTCCGACGATCGTGATCGCGAGCACGCCCGTGGCGAGACCGATCAGCAGCGCCACGAGGATCACCGTGCCGAGGTTCGGGTACCGGAAGAAGTCCGCGTACTCGAGCTTCTTCCCGCGGGTGACCAGGAGCGACACGTTGACCACCGCGGCCTGGACGAGGAACCCGAGCACGACGAGGATCGCGACGAACAGGAACGTCCCGAACCCGAAAGCGAACCCGCCCGCCGTGCTGATCTCGCCCGTCTGCGGGTCGATCGTGGTCGTCGCCGTGCCGACGAGGAGCGCCCAGAACGCGACCGACAGGCCGGCGAGCACGACGACGTACGTGAGGACGCCGCCGAGGATGACCCCGGCGTTCTGCGTGAACCTGCTCCAGCCGTAGGAGAACGCGTCCTGGACCTGGATCGGCTGACCCGGGTACCCCGGCTGCCCGTACGGCGCCGCCGGCGGCGGGTACCCGGGCTGCCCGCCGTAGGGCGGCTGCCCGGGCGGCTGCTGGCCGTACGGCTGCCCGGGCGGCGGTCCCGCCGGGGGCGGGTACGCACCGGCCGGCGGGGCACCGTACGGCTGTCCCGGCGGCGGCCCGGCCGGCGGCGGGTACGCGCCCGCGGGCGGAGCACCGGAGGGCGAGGCCGGGGGCGGCGACGCGGGCTGCGCCGGTGCGTGCGGCGTCTGCGGGACGGGCGGGGCCTGGGGTGCAGGCGGCTCCTGTGCGACGGGCTCCTGGGGCGGGACCGGCGGCTCGGCCGCCGCGTACGGGTTCTCGGGCGCCGGGGCGTCCGACGGGAGCTGCGGCTCGTTCTCGTCGCGCGGCGGGCCGCCGGCGGTGCTGTCGCTCATGGGTCTCCTCGGTCGGTCGACGGGCCGCGGGGGAACCGGGCCACGCACCGGATGTGGACGTCGTGTGTCGGTCGCACATTTCGCTGTCGCCCTCCAGCCTGTCGGGATTCCGACGGCGGCGCGAGGGGAAACGCCGGGCGGACCGGAACGACGCCGCGGAGGGTCAGCTCGTCGTGGAGCCCAGCGCCGCCGCACGGGTCAGGCCGTCGACGACGACCGCCGTGTACGCCGTCGCTCCGGCGTCCGTGGGATGCACGCCGTCCGGACCGAGCACGGTCGGGTCCGCGGCCACCGCTGCCGACCAGTCCGCGACGACCACACCGGGGTGCCGTCCCGCCGCGGCGACGATCTCGGCGTTGGTGCCCGGTACCCACGGCCGGTCGGCGTACCCGGTGACGAGCACGACGCGGTGGCCGGGGCCGACCGCCGCGAGCAGCTCGTCCATCGCCGCGGCGCTCGCGGTGCTGTTCGTCCCGAGGGAGACGACGACGTAGGGCCGCAGCGCGCCCGCGTCGCGCGCGGCGGCGAGCGCCGCCGGCCCGTCCTTGACCTGGCGCGAGACCGCGCCGTCGACGTACGTGCCCGGGAGGGCCGCAGCGAGCGCGGGCGCGCTCGCGAGCGTCACCGAGTCCCCTACGACGGTCACCTGGTCGCCGGTCGGTGCCGCGACCGGGGCCGCCGCGGCCTCGGCGGGTGCCGCCTCGGGTCCCGGTGCGGGCGCGTCGGCCGGGCCCGGGTCGGGACCCGCTGCCGGGGGCGACACCACCGGGCCGGCCGCGGGCGCCGCGGCGCGCGGTGCAGCCTGCGTCGCCCGCGCGACCTGCTCCCCCGCCGCGATCTGCTGCTCCACGCTCGTCGTGGCGGGCGCGTTGACGACCCCGGCCGCGGAGAGGCCGACGACGAGCGCGCACGACGCCGCCAGCGCCCAGCCGCGGCGGGTGAGGACGCGCGGCCCCGCCTCGCCCGGCGTCGGCTGGAGGCGGCGGGCGAGGTCGCGCGCCGCGCCGCGCAGCCCGCGCCGCAGCACGGGACGCTCGACGTACCGGAAGGACAGCGCCGCCGCGACGGTCGTCACGGCGAGGGTCACGACGACGACGAGCGGGTGCACGGCACCCGGGGTCACGGGACCCACCACGGTCCCGAGCGCGGCCGCGGCGAGCACGAGCACGGGCCAGTGCCACAGGTAGAGCCCGTACGACCGCCGTCCGACCCAGCCGAGCGGACCGCGGTCGAGCTGCGCGCCGATGCCGGGCAGGCACACGACGGCGTTGAGCACCGCGGTCGCCGCGACCGCGCACACGAGCAGCCCGCCGCGGTAGGCGAGCTCGCCGTCCCAGCGCATCGTCGCGACGGCGACGACGAGGACGACGGCGCCGACCGCCCCGGCGCCGAGGACGGCGACCCGGCCGCGCGCCGTGCGCACGCGCGGCCCGCCCGGCAGGAGGGCGGACGCGTCGGCGCCGGCCCGGGGGTCGACGTCGGGCCGCTGGACCGGGCGCACGTGCCAGAACGCGAGCGCAGCCCCGGCCATGAGCGCGAAGAGGTGGGTGTCGGTGCCGACGTAGACGCGCGTCGGGTCGGAGCCGGGCGAGTACAGCAGCGCCATGAGGGCCGCGGACACGAGCCCCAGCCCGGCGACGATCCACGGCGCCCGGCGGCGCAGGGGCCGCACGACGCACAGGAGCACGACGACGAGCGGCCACAGGAGGTAGAACTGCTCCTCGACCGCGAGCGACCACAGGTTGCCGAAGAGGTGCGGGAGCAGCGCACCCGAGTAGGTGGCCCCGCTCGCGACGTCGACCCAGTTGCTCGTGAACGTCGCAGCGCCGAGGAGCTGGGGGCCGATGCCGACGAGGACGTCACCCCCGACGACGGCCGCGGCAGCCGTGCACACCGCCACGACCAGCCCGAGCGCGGGGAGCAGGCGGCGGGCGCGCCGCGCCCAGAAGGAGCGCAGCCCCACGTGGTGCCGGTCGCGGTGCTCGCGCACGAGGAGCGTCGTGATGAGGAAGCCCGAGAGCACGAAGAAGACGTCGACCCCGACGTACCCGCCGGGGAACGTCGCCGGGGCGAGGTGGAACGCGACGACCACGAGGACGGCCAGCGCCCGCAGCCCGTCCAGCCCGGGCATCCGGCGGTAGCGCACGGTCGGGCGGCCCGGCCGTCGGGCGGCGCCGGGCGCCCGCAGGTGCCCGACGACGCGAGGCTCCTCGAGCGTCGGGCGACCGGCCCCGGCAGGGGTCGTCCCGGGTCGAGGTGCCTCGTAGGTCGTCGTCACTCGTCCGTGATCTCCCGTACCACCGTGTCCGCCAGCAACCGCCCCCGCAGGGTGAGCACTCCGCGACCGGCCACGGCCGCGCGGCCGTCGAGCAGCCCGTTCGCGACGAGCCCGGCGACGGCGCGCCGTCCGGCCGGGGACAGGACCGCGAGGTCGAGACCCTCGTGCAGCCGCACGCCGAGCATGGCCTGCTCGAGCCGTCCCTCGTCCCGCGTGAGGAGCTCACGCCCGGCCGCGGGGCTGGTGCCCGCCTCGAGCAGCGCCGCGTACCGGCGCGGGTGCTTCACGTTCCACCATCGCACGCCGACCCGCGGCTCCTGGACCGACGCGCCCGTGTCGTCGGTCACGGACGTCGGCTCCGCGCCGAGCGCCCCCGCCGCCGCGACGTACGAGTGCGCGCCGGGTCCGATCCCCCACCAGTCGTCGCCCCGCCAGTACGCGAGGTTGTGGCGGCAGCGGTCGTCGTCGGTGCGGGCCCAGTTGCTCACCTCGTACCAGGTCAGCCCGGCGGCGGTGAGTAGCTCGTCGGCGAGCTCGTACTTCGTGGCCTGGTCGTCCTCGCTCGGGAGCGCGACCTCCCCGCGCCGCACCTGGGCGGCCATCTTCGTCCCCGCCTCGACGACGAGCGCGTACGCGGACACGTGGTCGACGCCGGTCGCGAGCGCGGCCTCGAGGCTCGCCCGCCAGTCGTCGAGGCTCTCGCCCGGCGTGCCGTAGATGAGGTCGAGCGAGACCTGGAGGCCCGCGTCGCGCGCCCAGCGCACGACGTCCGGGATGCGGCGCGGGTCGTGCGTGCGCTCGAGCGTCGCGAGCACGTGCGGGACGGCGGACTGCATGCCGAACGAGACGCGCGTGAACCCCGCGGCCGCGAGCTCGGCGAGCGACTCCGGCGTCACGGAGTCCGGGTTGGCCTCGGTCGTCACCTCGGCGTCGGGTGCGAGGCCCCACGCGTCCCGCACGCCGTGGAGCAGGCGCGCGAGGTCGCCGGCGGGCAGCAGCGTGGGCGTGCCGCCGCCGACGAACACGGTCGACACCGGCCGCTCGGGCAGACCGGCGTCGCGCAGGACGCGCGCCGCGAGGTCGACCTCGAGGAGCGCCGTGCTCGCGTAGGACGCCTGGCTCGCGCCGCCGCCGAGCTCGGACGCCGTGTAGGTGTTGAAGTCGCAGTACCCGCACCGCACCGAGCAGAACGGGACGTGCAGGTAGACGCCGAACCCGCGCGGCGCCGTCGGGCGGGGCACCCCCGCGACGGACCCGCTCCCGCCCGGCGCGACCCACGCGGGGAGCGAGCCGTCGGGCGGGACCGGCTCGCCGTCGGGCAGGGCCGGGCTCACTTCTTGGACTTGTCCTTGGCGTCCTTGCCGCCCGCGGCGTCGGAGGAGAGCGCGGCGATGAAGGCGTCCTTCGGGACCTCGACGGACCCGATGTTCTTCATGCGCTTCTTGCCCTCCTTCTGCTTCTCGAGCAGCTTGCGCTTGCGGCTGATGTCGCCGCCGTAGCACTTCGCGAGGACGTCCTTGCGCATCGCGCGCACCGTCTCGCGCGCGATGACGCGCGCGCCGACGGCCGCCTGGATCGGCACCTCGAACTGCTGGCGCGGGATGATCTCCTTGAGCTTGGCGGTCATCATGACGCCGTAGTCGTACGCCTTGTCCTTGTGCACGATCGCGCTGAACGCGTCCACCTGCTCGCCCTGGAGCAGGATGTCGACCTTGACGAGGTCCGCGACCTGGTCGCCCGACGGCTCGTAGTCGAGCGACGCGTACCCGCGCGTGCGGGACTTGAGCTGGTCGAAGAAGTCGAACACGATCTCGGCGAGCGGCAGGGTGAAGCGCAGCTCCACGCGGTCCTCGGACAGGTAGTCCATGCCGAGCATCTGCCCGCGGCGGTCGTTGCACAGACCCATGACCGTGCCGACGAACTCGCTCGGCGCGAGGATGGTCGCCCGCACGACGGGCTCGCTGACCTGCTTGATCTTGCCGCCGGGGAACTCCGACGGGTTGGTCACCTTGACGGTCGTCCCGTCCTCGAGCGTCACGTCGTAGACGACGTTCGGCGCGGTCGAGATGAGGTCGAGGTCGAACTCGCGCTCGAGGCGCTCGCGCACGATCTCCAGGTGCAGCAGGCCGAGGAACCCGACGCGGAAGCCGAAGCCGAGCGCGACCGACGTCTCCGGCTCGTAGTTGAGCGCGGCGTCGTTGAGCTTGAGCTTGTCGAGCGCGTCGCGCAGGACCGGGTAGTCGGTGCCGTCGATCGGGTACAGGCCCGAGAAGACCATGGGCTTGGGGTCGGAGTAGCCGCCGAGCGCCTCCGCCGCGGGCTTCGCGGAGTTCGTCACCGTGTCGCCGACCTTCGACTGGCGCACGTCCTTCACGCCCGTGATGAGGTAGCCGACCTCCCCGACGCCGAGACCCTTCGTGACGATCGGCTCCGGCGAGATGACGCCGATCTCGAGCAGCTCGTGCGTCGCACGCGTCGACATCATGACGATGCGCTCGCGCGGGTTGAGGTTGCCGTCGACGACGCGCACGTACGTCACGACGCCGCGGTAGGTGTCGTAGACCGAGTCGAAGATCATCGCGCGCGCCGGCGCGTCGGCGTCGCCCACCGGGGCGGGCACGCGCTCGACGATCCGGTCGAGGAGCGCCTCGACGCCGGCGCCCGTCTTGCCGGAGACCTTGAGCACGTCGTCCGGGTCGCCGCCGACGAGGTTCGCGAGCTCCTCCGCGTACTTCTCGGGCTGCGCGGCCGGCAGGTCGATCTTGTTGAGCACCGGGATGATCTCGAGCTCGTTCTCCATCGCGAGGTACAGGTTCGCGAGGGTCTGCGCCTCGATGCCCTGCGCCGCGTCGACGAGCAGCACCGCGCCCTCGCACGCCGCGAGCGACCGGGAGACCTCGTACGTGAAGTCGACGTGGCCCGGGGTGTCGATCATGTTCAGCGCGTGCGGCGTCTCGACCCCGTCCTCGACGACCGCCCACGGCATGCGGACGGCCTGCGACTTGATCGTGATGCCGCGCTCGCGCTCGATGTCCATGCGGTCGAGGTACTGGGCGCGCATGGCGCGCGGCTCGACGACACCGGTGAGCTGCAGCATGCGGTCGGCCAGGGTCGACTTGCCGTGGTCGATGTGGGCGATGATGCAGAAGTTCCGGATCAGCTCGGGCGGCGTGGCCGCGGGCTGGATGCGGGTGCTCAGCTGGGCGCTGGGGATCGGGGACAACGCGGGTGCGCTCCTGGGAGTGGCGTGCGGGTCGGGCCGCGCGCTCGGGGGCGGCGCGCCGACGGTCGCTCTCGGGCGGGCGGGAGCATCCATTGTCCCACGTCCGGCGTCCGGCACCCGCCCGCCCTGCGGGGCGCGGCGAGCCGACCTAGCGTGGAGGACCGGCCGGCCGCACCGGGCCGACCGGCGACGAGAGGAGCGCTCATGGCCCAGGACACCGCGCACCGGACCTCCGGCCGTCCCCGCGGCCGTCGCGTGCTGGCGATCGTGACGAACTACGGCGTCGAGCAGGACGAGCTCGTCGTGCCGCTCGAGCACCTGCGCGGCGAGGGGGTGGAGGTCGACGTCGCCGCGGTGTCCGCGGACGACGTGCAGACCCTGGTCGGCGACAAGGACCCCGGCCGCACCGTCACGCCGACGCTCACGCACGCCGACGCCGACCCTGCCGAGTACGACCTGCTGCTCGTGCCCGGAGGCACGATCAACGCCGACGCGCTGCGCCTGCAGGACGACGCCGTGAGCCTCGTCCGCGCGTTCACGACCGCCGGCAAGCCCGTCGCGTCGATCTGCCACGGGCCCTGGGCCCTCGTCGAGGCCGCGGCGGTCGAGGGCAAGACCCTCACGAGCTACCCGTCGCTCGAGACCGACGTGCTCAACGCGGGCGGCGCCTGGGTGGACCGCCCCGTCGTGCGCGACGACGACGGCTACACGCTCGTCACGTCGCGCGATCCCGGCGACCTCGACGCCTTCCTGCGCGAGGTGGACGCCGTCCTGGCCGGCTGAGCAGGCCGGTGCTCGACGGTCCCGCGGCCGAGACCTGCGGCGGGGACCGACGCCGTCCGCACGCTGCGGGCACCGCGACACCGCCCGCCCGGTAGGGTGCGCGCGTGGCACGCAACCGATGGCTGGGACTTCTCACCGACGCGGCCCGCGCCGTCGTCTCCGGGCTCACGCGCTCGTCGCAGGGTGCGCAGGGCGGCTCGGGAACGGCCGCGACGCGCGCGCCGGGACGCGAGCGCCCGTCGCCGGCGCGGACCCCCTCCCCGCGCCCGGGACCGCGACCGTCGTCCCCGGCCCGGCCCCGCACGCCCGCGCGCGGCGGGTCGGGCGACGGACCGGTCGGCGGGTACCCCGGCGACTACGAGGGCCGGGTGCGCGCGCAGTACGCGCCGCGGCTCGACGGCGACCCGGACCCCGGGGAGATCGTCTGGACCTGGGTGCCCTACGAGGAGGACCACACGCAGGGCAAGGACCGGCCGGTCCTGCTCGTCGGGTCGGACGGCGCCTGGCTGCTGGGCGTCATGCTCACGAGCAAGGACCACTCGCGCGACGCCCGCGACGAGGCGCGCTGGGGCCGCTACTGGCTCGACATCGGGTCGGGCCCCTGGGACGCGAAGGGGCGCGACAGCGAGGTCCGGCTCGACCGCGTGCTCCGCGTCGACCCGGCCGCCGTCCGACGGGAGGGCGCCGTCGTGGGGCGCGACGTCTTCGACCGCGTGGTGGCGGGCATCTCGCAGCACCGCTGATCCCGTGGAGCGGGGGCGTCCGTCCGGGACTCGGCGCGGGCGACGTCGCGCTGCTGTCCCGTGGGAGCTCCTGCGGATTGGAGTTCGGACCACGACCGCTGGTAGTCTTGGTGGTCGCGTGTCCGCCCAGGTCGGCGGGCACAGCCCCAGCACCTCTCCACGGGTTCCCCACCCCAGTCCCGGAGCTAGGGCCGCCCTCTACGACCTATCCGCTCGCTCCGGCGAACAGAACCAGAGAGTCCACACGTGGCAAACATCAAGTCCCAGATCAAGCGCATCCGCACGAACGAGAAGGCTCGCCTGCGCAACAAGGCGGTCAAGTCCGAGCTCAAGACGTACGTGCGCCGCGTGCGCGAGGCCGTCGCCGCGGGCGACAAGGAGGCGGCGAGCACCGCGCTCCAGGCTGCGTCGCGCAAGCTCGACAAGGCCGTCTCGAAGGGCGTCATCCACGCGAACCAGGCCGCGAACCGCAAGTCGGCCATCGCGAAGGCCGTCAACGCTCTCTGAGCGCACGGTTCGCCCGCGTCGGCGTGACACGCTGAGCGTCACGACGGCCGCACAGGCTTCCCACGGAGGGGCGCCGACCCGCACGGGTCAGCGCCCCTCCGTGCGTGCGACGGGAGAGCACCCACGCCCCACGAGGTAGAACCGTGGTCGGTCGAGGTAGAGCCGTGGTCCGGCGAGGTAGAGCCGTGGTCCGGCGCCGACAGCCCGTCGCGCGCTCAGCGGCCGTGGGCACGCGCGATGGTGAGGACCGCGCGCTCGACGGCGAACACCGGGTCCCGCCCCGCGCCCTTGACCTCCGCGTCGGCCTGCGCGACGGCGCTGATCGCCGTGGCGAGTCCTTCGGGGGTCCAGCCCGCGAGCTCGCGGCGCGCCCGGTCGACCTGCCAGGGGGCGAGCCCGAGGTCCTTGGCCGCGACGCCGCCCCGGCCGCGCATCGCGCCGACCTTCGCGAGCGCGCGGAGCTTCATGGCGAGCGCCGCGACGAGCGGCACCGGGTCGGCGCCGGTCGCGAGCGCGTGGCGCAGGAGCGCGACGGCCTCCCCCGCGTTCCCGGCGACGGCGGCGTCGGCGACGCGGAAGCCGGTCGCCTCGACCCTGCCTCCGTAGTACCGGTCCACGACGGCCTCGCTCACGGTGCCGTCCGTGTCGGTGACGAGCTGGCTGCACGCGGCGGCGAGCTCGCGGAGGTCGTTGCCGACCGCCTCGACGAGGGCGCGCACCCCCGACGCGTCGATGCGTCGGCGGGCGCGGCGGAACTCGGCGGTGACGAAGGCGGTCTTGTCGGAGTCCTTCTTGATCGCCTCGACCGCGACGACGGGCGCCCCGCTGGCCTTGATCGCGTCGAGCATGCGCTTGCCCCGCACCCCGCCCCCGTGCACGACGACGACGGTCGTCTCCGGGTCGGCGGTCGGGACGTAGTCCACGACGTCGGCGACGAGCGCGTCCGTCGCCGCCTCCGCGCCCTCGACCACGACGACCTTCGCCTCGCCGAACAACGACGGGCTCGCCGCGACGGTGAGCATCCCCGCCTGGTACGTGGCGGCCTCCATCGTGACCTTCTCGACCTCGGGGTCCCGCTCGCGCGCGAGCCCGACGATCGCGTCCACGGCCCGCTCGGCCAGGAGCGACTCGGGACCCTGCACCAGCACGACCGGCGCGAGCCGGACGTCGTCCCACGCGAGCGACGGGCCGGCGGACGGTCGGGCGGTGCGGGTCGGCGCGGGCATGGCACCAGCCTCCCACGAGCCACCCACCGGACGAGAAACGCCGGCGCCGTTCAGCCGCAGCCCGCCGCGGCGAGGACGCCGTCGCGCACGACGAGCGCGAACGTCCCGCAGGCGTCCGTCCGCAGCACCGTCGCGCCGACGCCTCGGTAGAGGTCGAGGGCCCGGTCCGTCGGGTGCCCGTAGGTGTTCTCGCCCGAGCTGACGAGCGCGACCGTCGGGGCGAGCAGACCGGCGAGCCGGTCGGACTGCGTCGCCGAGCCGTGGTGCGCGACCTTGACGACGTCGACGGGTCCGGAGCCGCGCTGCGCGAGGGTCCGCGCGAGGGCTGCCTGGCCGGCGTCCTCCAGGTCGCCGAGCGCGACGACGTCCATCCCCGCCACGCGCAGGAGGAGCGCCACGCTCGCGTCGTTCGCCCCGCCGTCGGACTCCGTCCGGGCTCCGCCCGACGAGGCGGCACCTGACCCGGCGGGCGACGGGCCGGGTCCCCGCGCGGCTCCCGAGCGTCCGCCGCCCACCCCGGCCTGGAGCACCTCCCACCGCACACCCGCGGCGGTGCCGTCACCGCCCTCGCTGCCGACGGCGCCCGCCGTCGCCACCTGGACCGGGACGCCCGCCTCGGCGAGCGCGGCGAGCGTCCTCTCGGCCTGCTCCGGGGGATCCGCCGTGGCGGTCACGAGCGCGCGCTCGACCGCGCGGCCGCGCAGGACGGCGTCGAGACCGCCCACGTGGTCGGCGTGGAAGTGGCTGAGGACGAGCAGGTCGACCCGGTCGACGCCGAGCCGGTCGAGGCAGCCGCCCGCCGCGGTTCCGGGTGGCCCCACGTCGACGACGACCGCGGACCGGGGCCCGGAGCGCAGCACGAGGGCGTCGCCCTGCCCGACGTCGCACGCGACCACGGCCCAGTCCGACGGCACCGGTCCGGCCGACACGGCGAGCGGTCGCACGAGCACGACGACGAGCACCGCCAGGACCGCCGCGGCGACCCCGCCGGCGACGACCTGACCCGGGCTCCGGCGAGGGCGCCGCGGCGCCGCACCCGGCCACGCGAGGCGTCCGCGCCCGCCCGACACCCGCCGTCGGGCGACGCGGACCGTCCGGGCGACGCGGTCGCGCAGGGGTGGCGACGACGCGCGTCGGAGGGCGCGCCGCTCCCCCGCCTCGTGCAGCGCGCGCGACCGGAGCACGACGGCGAGCAGCACGACCGTCCCGAGCGCCAGCAGGACCAGACCGCCGACGCCCCCGGGCCAGGGCAGCCGCGCACCGGGCAGACCCGCGAACGCCTCGGCGACGCCGGCGATCCACCCCGTGAAGATCCCGGCGGCCCACGCGAGCGCCGTCGCCGCGCCCGGCCACCACGGCGCGACGAGGGTCGCGAGCACTCCCAGGACGGTCGCGGGACCGAGCGCCGGGGCCGCGACCAGGTTGGCGGGGACGGACCAGGTGCTCACGCTCGGGTCGAGCAGCACGAGCACCGGGGCGCACGCGGCCTGGGCGGCGACGGGCACCGCGACCACGTGCGCGGCGGTCCGCCCGCACCACGGGGCCATCCGGCGCGCGAGCGGCGCCGCGAGGAGCGCGAGCCCGGCCGTCGCCGCGACGGAGAGCACGAACCCGTACGAGCGGGCGAGCCCGGGATCGAGGACGAGCAGGACGACGACGCCCGCCGCGAGCGCGGCGACGGCGCGCGACGGCCTGCCGAGCGCGATGCCGACCACCCCGACGGCACCCATCGCCGCCGCCCGCAGCACGCTGGGCTCCGGGTGGACCAGCACGACGAACCCGACCATGGCCGCACCCGTGACGACCACGCGCGCCCCGCGGGGCGCGCGGGCGAGGACGCACAGCGCGGCCACGCAGGTGACGACGATCGCGAAGTGGCCGCCGGAGACGGCCGTGACGTGCGTGAGCGACGTCGTCCGCATCGCCTCGTCCAGCGCGGGGTCGAGCCGCGAGGTGTCACCGACCGCCACGCCCGGGACGAGCCCCCGCGCCTGCGGGCTCAGCCCGTCGGTCGCATCGAGGAGCCCCCGACGCATGGCGTGCACGCCGCGCAGGAACGCGCCCGGTGGCTCCACGACGCGCGGCGCCCCCTCCGTCCGCAGCAACGTCCGGTCGCCCTGGACCGCCAGCCGGCCCGTCACCACGACCGCCGCCCCGTAGGCGAGGTCGTCCCAGCCGTCGCCGGGCCCCGTCACGACGACGGTGCCGGCCGCCACGGTGGTCACGCCGCGCGCGGTGAGCTCGCGCAGGGAGACGCGCACCTCGTGACGGTCGGCGGCACCCGACCACGGGTTCGTCCGCGGCACGACGGCGGAGCGCACCACCGCGGTGACCGTCGCCGTCGCGCCCTCGCCGGCCACGTCGGCGAGCGCCTGCCGGTCGGCGAGCTGCGCCCCTGCGGACAGGAGCACCGCCGCGACGCACGCGACCACCAGTGCGCCCTGTGCCAGCACGCTCCCGGCCCGCCCCGACCGGGTGGGCCGGTCGGGGCGCGCCGGACGTCGTCGGTCTCCCGGCCCCGACGGCACGCGCGCGGCGCCCGGGGAGGTGGCGATCCGCGGAGCCGTCGGCGTCCCGCGGCGGCCACGTCGTCCTCCGAGCAGCAGCACCCCGAGCACGACGCCCAGCAGCACGACGGCGACCGACGCACCGCGCAGGGCCGCCGCCGGCGTCGCGCCGGCCGCGAGGAACGCCGTCCCCCACGCCGCGAGCGCCGCCGGGACGAGCCGCAGGTCGCTCACACGCGGACGAGGTCGCGCACGTCCGCGAGGACGGCAGGCCCGATCCCGCTCACCTCGCCGAGCTCGTCGACCGTGGTGAACGGACCGTTCTCCTCCCGCCACGCCACGATGCGCTCGGCGAGCACGGGCCCGATCCCGGGCAGCGCGTCGAGCGCCGCCGCGTCGGCCGTGTTGAGGTCGACCGTGCCGTCCGCGGCAGACCCTCCCGACGGTGGTGCCGACCCCGCGGCGGGCACCGCCTCGCCGGGGCGCGGGACGACGATCTGCTCGCCGTCGGTCACCGTCCGGGCGAGGTTCAGCGCGGCGAGGTCGGCCTCCGCGGTCGCCCCGCCCGCGGCGTCGAGCGCGTCGGCGACGCGCGCGTCGGCGGCGACGGTCACGAGGCCCGGCGCGACGACCTGGCCCACCACGTGCACGACCACCCCGCCCGACGGCACGCCCTCGGACGCGGCGCTCGCATCCTCGTCGCCCGCCCCGGCCGGGGCCGCGCCGCCCGCCGTCCCGTCGGCGTCCGACGAGGTCACGGCGGCCTCTGTCGAGGAGCCGCCCGTGGGCGCCGCGTCGAGGGGCGCGACCGGGGTGACGCCGCCGGCCGAGGACCGCAGCACGACGACCCCGGCCGCGAGAAGGAGCACGACGACCAGCGCCGCGGCCGCGACCCGGGGCCGCAGCGCCCACCGGCGCCTGCCCTCGTCGCCGAGCCCCGCGAACCCCGCGTGGGACGTGGGGTGCCCGTACGCCGCGGTGTACGCCGTGGACGCGGTCCGGGCAGCGCGGGAGCGCAGCCGGTCGACCGCCTCGCCGTCCGGACCCGCGAGGCCGTCGGGCTCGTGGGGTCCGGCTGCTGCCGCCGGGTCGGTGCCTCGGCCCTCGTCCACGTCGGGACGCGGCGGGAGCCAGCCGGGCCTCGCGTTCTCCGGCTCCTCAGCACGACCACGCCCGCGGAGACCGCCCCGTTCGCGCATGAGCGGCTCGCTGCGGCGTGCGGGGAGCTCCGCGACGGGGGCGGGCGCCGCGCCGTCGCCCACGGGGTCGGGCTCCGCCGTGCGGAGACCGTCCGGCCACGGGTCGACGGCGGGCGCGGCGTCGCCGTCGTGCGGCGGTCCGAGCTGCGGGAGCGCCGCGGTCGCGGGGTGCCAGGCGAGCGCGGGCCGCTCGGCCCCGGTCACCGCGCGCAGGCGCTGGCGGACGACCGCACCCTCTCGGGCGGGGTCGCGACCGGGACGGGCGTGCTGACGCGGCTCGGGTCGTGGGGTGCTCACGCCGCGACCGTACGGAGCATGGGTCGGGAGGATCCCGCTCGTCGAAGGCTCCTGGGGACGGGACGCTCCGTCGACGGCCCTGTGCACGGCCACGACCGGCACGCCCTCGCCGCGGACGGAGGACCGACGGGTCTCGGCGCGCGTCGAACTGTCCGCGACGCCCGGGGCTCAGCGCGCGGTCGAACCGCCCTCGACGCCCGAGCCGCGGTCCGCGAGCTCGGCGACGACGACGGCCAGCACGCCCGGTCCCACGTGGGCGCCCAGCACGGCGCTGACGGGGGTGACCACGACGTCCAGGCCGGTGCGCGCGGTCAGCTCGGACGCGAGCCGCTGCGCGCCCGCCTCGTCCCCGACGTGGTGGACCGCGAGCGCGGGCAGCGCCCGGCGCGCCGCGGACTCGACGGCGACCGTCGTCAGCCGCTCGACCGCCGCGGCCCTGGTCCGGACCTTCTGCACGACCTCGATCCTGCCCTCCCGCACGGCCAGCAGCGGTCGCACGCCGAGCACCGTCCCCAACGCCGCGGACGCCGCGCTGAGGCGGCCCCCACGGCGGAGATGGTCGAGCGAGTCGACGAGGAAGACGGCGCGGCTCGCGTCGGCGACCTCGATGGCGCGCCGGGCGACCACGTCCGCGCTCTCCCCCGCTCCCGCGGCACGGGCGGCGGCCCGCGCCGCGAAGCCCAGCCCCATCGCGACGGTCCGGGAGTCCACGACCCGCACCGGGACCGGTGCGTCCGCCGCCGCGAGCGCGGCCGCGTGCACCGTGCCCGACAGCTCGCCCGAGAGATGGACGGAGACGATCTCGCGCGCGCCCGCGGCGACGGCGGCGGCGTACGCCTCGGCGAACGCCCGGGGCGTCGGCTGCGACGTCGTGACCCGGCGACCGGCCTGCAGGTGCGCGGCCACGTCCTCGGCGGTGAGCCCGACTCCCTCGAGCGAGGACTCGTCGTCGACGATCACGTGCAGCGGGACGGACCGGAGCCGCTCCTCGGGGACGGACGGGAGGGACGCCGTCGAGTCGGTGACGACGTGCACGTGGTGGTCGGTCATGGCCGCGCCACCTTACGGCCCGCGCGGGCCGTCGCGCATCCCGGCCCGGCTGCGCCCCCGCGGTGCCGCCCCTACGATCCGAGCATGGCCGACGACGCCGCACAGTCCCCGACCGAGCTCGCCGCCCTGCGCGCGGCCGCCGCGCAGGCCGCCGCCGAGGCCGCCGAGGCCAGAGCCGCCGCCGCGCAGGCGGCCCTCGAGGCCGCGGAGGCGGCCGCGCGGGCCGACACGGCCCCCGAGACCTCGGCTCCCGAGGGCGCCGACGCGTCGGCGACCGGCACGCCCCCGGGCACCGCCGGTCCAGCCGAGGCGAGCGGATCCCGCGAGGGGGGCACGTCGTCGGGCACCGAGCCGAGCGCGGAGGGTCGCGCGCCTGCCGAGGAGGCTGCGCCGTCGGGCACCGGGCCGCTCGAGGGCTACGCCGCCGAGGTCGCGACCGGCTACGCGTACCGGGGCGGCACGCTCGCGCTCGGCGCGCTGCTCGAAGGCGACCCGGGCGGCGACCCGACGCCGCGCGCCGACGTGCAGGTGGGGTTCGCCCTGAGCATGCTCAACCGGCACGGGCTCGTCGCGGGCGCGACCGGGACCGGCAAGACGAAGACGCTCCAGGGCATGGCGGAAGGGCTGTCGGCCGCTGGTGTGCCCGTGTTCCTCGCGGACGTCAAGGGCGACCTGTCCGGGCTCGCCGTGCCCGGCGAGCCGAACGAGAAGATCGTGGAGCGCTCGGCGTCGATCGGGCAGGACTGGAGCCCGACGACCTTTCCCGTCGAGCTCTACTCGCTCGGCGGTCTGGGGACCGGCGTGCCGATCCGCACGACCGTCACGGACTTCGGTCCGCTGCTGCTGTCCAAGGTCCTCGGGCTCAACGAGACGCAGGAGTCGAGCCTCGGGCTGATCTTCCACTGGGCCGACGCCCAGGGTCTCGCGCTGCTCGACCTCAAGGACCTCCAGTCGACGATCGCGTACCTCACGTCGGACGAGGGCAAGGCGGAGCTCAAGGGGATCGGCGGGGTGTCGAGCGCGACGGCGGGGGTCATCCTGCGCGAGATCGTCGCCCTGCAGGCGCAGGGCGCGGACGTGTTCTTCGGCGAGCCCGCGTTCGCGACGTCGGACCTGCTGCGCACCGCACCGGACGGCCGGGGAGTGATCTCCGCGCTCGAGCTGCCCGCGGTGCAGGACCGCCCCGCGCTGTTCTCGACGTTCCTCATGTGGCTGCTGGCCGACCTGTTCCAGGAGCTGCCCGAGGTCGGGGACGCGGAGAAGCCGAAGCTCGTCTTCTTCTTCGACGAGGCGCACCTGCTGTTCACGGGCGCGTCGAAGGAGTTCCTCCAGCAAGTGGTGCAGACCGTCCGGCTCGTGCGGTCGAAGGGCGTCGGCGTGTTCTTCGTGACGCAGAGCCCCAAGGACGTCCCCGCCGACGTGCTCGCACAGCTCGGCAACCGCGTCCAGCACGCGCTGCGCGCCTTCACGCCCGACGACGCCGCCGCCCTCCGCGCGGCCGTGCGGACGTATCCGACCTCGCCGTACGACCTCGAACGGCTGCTGCAGTCGCTCGGCACGGGCGAGGCCGTCGTCACGGTCCTCACGGAGAAGGGCGCGCCGACCCCGGTCGCCTGGACGCGCGTGCGGGCACCGCAGTCGTCGATGGAGCCCGCGCCCACGACCGTGCTCGAGGGGATCGTGGCTGCGTCGCCGGCCTTCGCGCGCTACGGCACGGCGGTCGACAACGAGTCCGCGTTCGAGCTCCTGCAGGTGCGCGTGCAGGAGCAGGCGGCGGCGCGGGACGCGACCGCCGCCGCTGAGGCCGAGGCGGCGGCCCAGGAGAAGGCGGCCAAGGACGCCGCCAAGGAGGCCGAGCGCGCGGCGAAGAAGGAGCAGGCGGAGCTGGAGAAGATGCGCGCGAAGCTCGAGCGCGACGCGGCGAAGAGCCGCTCAGGATCGGGCGGGTCGTCACGGTCGCGGTCGTCGAGCCCGCTCGACTCGTTCCTCCGCTCCGCCGGCACCCAGCTCGGCCGCGAGCTCACCCGCACCATCTTCGGCACCCGCCGCCGCTGACCCCCACGTGCTGTGGGCGTGAGATGGGCCCGGTTTCGGAGTCGAAACCGGGCCCATTTCATGCCCACGACCAGGTCGGGGACTCAGACGACGATGTTGACCAGCTTCGGGGCGCGGACGATGACCTTGCGGACCTCGGCGCCGTCGATCGCTCGCACGACGTTCGGCTCTGCGAGCGCGGCGGCGGTGAGATCCTCCTCCGTGATCGACGGCGGCACCTCCAGGCGGGCGCGCACCTTGCCCTTGACCTGGACGACGCACGTCACGGTGTCCTCGACGAGGTAGCGCTCGTCGGCCGTCGGGAAGGGCTCGTGCGCGAGCGAGCGGTCGTGGCCCAGACGCTCCCACAGCTCCTCCGCGATGTGCGGCGCGACGGGAGCGGTCATGAGCACGAGCGGCTCGACGGCCTCGCGCGGCACTCGGTCGAGTGACGTGAGGTGGTTGTTGAGCGTGATGAGCTTCGCGATCGCCGTGTTGGGGCGCATGTGCTCCATCTCGACGCGCACGTCGGCGATGGCGCGGTGCACGGCACGCAGGGTCGCGGCGTCGGCGGGCTCGTCGACGACCGTCAGCTCGCCGGTCTCCTCCGAGACGACGTTGCGCCACAGCCGCTGCAGGAACCGCTGCGACCCCACGACGGCGCGCGTCTCCCACGGGCGCGACAGGTCGAGCGGACCCATCGACATCTCGTAGACGCGGAACGTGTCGGCGCCGTATTCGGCGTACATCTCGTCGGGCGTGACGACGTTCTTGAGCGACTTGCCCATCTTGCCGTACTCGCGCTGCACGACCTCGCCGTTCCAGCGGTACACGACCTCGCCCGAGCCGTCGGACGCCGGCTCCTCCGTGACCTCGGCGGCCGGCACGTACTGGCCGCGCGCGTCGGTGAACGCGTACGCCTGGACGTAGCCCTGGTTGAAGAGCTTGTGGAACGGCTCGACGCTCGTCACGTGGCCCAGGTCGTAGAGGACCTTGTGCCAGAAGCGCGCGTAGAGCAGGTGCAGGACGGCGTGCTCGACGCCACCGACGTACAGGTCCACGCCCCCGGCGCGGCCCGCGCTCGGGTTGTGCTCCGGGCCCATCCAGTAGCGCTCGAGGCCGCCGTCGACCACGACGTCGTCCGCGCCGCCGTCCCACCGCGGGTCGAGGTAGCGCAGGTAGTACCAGCACGACCCCGCCCAGTTGGGCATGGTGTTGGTGTCGCGGCGGTACTGCTTAGGGCCGTCGCCGAGGTCGAGCGTGACGTTGACCCACTCGTCGTTGCGGCCGAGCGGCGCCTCGGGCGACGAGTCGGCGTCGTCCGGGTCGAACGTGCGGGGCGCGTAGTCCGGGACGTCCGGCAGGTCGACGGGCAGCAGCGCGTCGGGGATCGCGACGGGCTGGTCGTTCTCGTCCCAGACGATCGGGAACGGCTCGCCCCAGTAGCGCTGGCGGCTGAACAGCCAGTCGCGGAGGCGGTAGGTCGTGGTGCCCTCGCCGAGGCCCTTGGCGACGAGCCACTCCGTGATGCGTCGCTTGGCCTCCGCCACGTCGAGACCGTCGAGCGACACCTCGTCGTTCGACGAGCGGACGGCGACCCCGTCGCCCGTGTACGGGCCCGTGAAGTCCTCGGGGAGCCCGCCCTCGGGCTCGACCGTGCGCACGACCGGCAGCCCGAACGCCTCGGCGAACGCGAAGTCGCGCTCGTCGCCGCCCGGGACGGCCATGATCGCGCCGGTGCCGTAGCCCATGAGGACGTAGTCGGCGGTGAAGACCGGGATCGTCTGGCCGTTCACCGGGTTCACCGCGAGGTGCCCGGTGAACACGCCCGTCTTCTTGCCCGCGTCGGCCTGGCGCTCGACCGCCGTCTTCGCCGCGGCCTCGCGACGGTAGGCGGCGACGGCCTCGACCGGCGAGCGGTGCCCGCCGGTCCACGCGCTCGACGTGCCGTCGGGCCAGTGCGCCGGGACCTCGTCGAGCAGCGGGTGCTCGGGCGAGACGACCATGAACGTGGCGCCGAACAGCGTGTCCGGGCGGGTCGTGAAGACCTCGATCTCGGTGCCGGACTCCGCCGCGGCGTCGTTGGCGCCGTCGGGCGTGCCGAGCACGGCGAACCGCACGAGCGCGCCCTCGCTGCGCCCGATCCAGTTGCGCTGCATCGCCGTGACCTTCTCCGGCCAGTCGATGAGGTCGAGGTCGTCGGCGAGCCGGTCGGCGTACGCCGTGATGCGCATCTTCCACTGGCGCAGGCTGCGCTGGAAGACCGGGAAGTTGCCGCGCTCGGAGCGGCCGTCGGCCGTGACCTCCTCGTTCGCGAGGACCGTGCCCAGGCCGGGGGCCCAGTTCACGGGCGACTCGTCCACGTACGCGAGGCGCTGGGAGTCGACGACGGCGCGGCGCTGCTGGGGCGTGAGCGTCGCCCAGTCGGCCCCCTCCTCGACACCGTCGACGCCGGCCGGCACCGATCGCGCGCCCGACGCGAGCTCGGCCTCGAGCTCGGCGATGCGGCGCGCCCGGCCGCGACCGCCGTCGGGCCGCAGCGCTTCCGCGTCGTACCAGGAGTCGAAGATCTGCAGGAAGATCCACTGCGTCCAGCGCACGTAGTCGGGGTCGATCGTCGCGAACGTGCGGCGCGAGTCGTGCGCCAGGCCGAGGCGGCGCAGCTGGCGCCGCATGTTCGCGATGTTGGCCTCGGTCGTCACGCGCGGGTGCTGGCCCGTCTGCACCGCGTACTGCTCGGCGGGCAGGCCGAACGCGTCGTAGCCGAGCGCGTGCAGCACGTTCTCGCCGCGCATGCGCCGGAAGCGCCCGACGACGTCCGTCGCGATGTACCCGAGGGGGTGCCCCACGTGCAGGCCCGCGCCCGACGGGTACGGGAACATGTCCATGATGAAGTACGGGCTCGCGCCCTCGGGGCCCTGGCCGTCGCCGTCCGTGAGCTCGCCCGTGGGGTTGGCGGCCCAGAAGGTGCCGCGCTGCTCCCAGAGCTCCTGCCACTTGAGCTCGATCTGCTCCGCGAGCGCCGGCGTGTAGCGGTGGGCGGGGCCGCCCGCGGCGGGGGCGTCCGAGGCGTGCGGGATCGAGGCGGTGTCAGGCGTGGTCACCCGGCCGAGTTTACCGGCCGACGGGAGGCGCGACGGCGGCCGTCCGGCCCGTGCGAGGATGTGCGCCGTGATCATCGTGACGACCAACGAGGTGCCCGGCTACCGCATCGACGCGGTGCTCGGCGAGGTGATGGGCATGACCGTGCGCAGCGCGAACATCGGCGCGAACTTCGTCGCGTCGTTCCGCTCGATCGGCGGCGGCGAGGTGACGGAGTACACGAAGCTCGTCTACGAGTCCCGCCAGGAGGTCATGCACCGCATGGTCCAGGAGGCGCAGCGCCGCGGCGGGAACGCCGTCGTCGGCATGCGCTTCGACACGGGCGAGATCGCGGCGTCGTTCTCGGAGGTGTGCGCGTACGGCACCGCCGTCGTCGTCACGCCGATCCCGGCGGGCCAGCCCGGCGCGACGGCGCAGTCCGCCCACCAGGCCCAAGGCGCGCCGTCCGCTCCCCCGCAGCCGGGCGGTCACGGCTACCCGCAGGACGCCGCGCCGGACCAGCCGGCCTGGCGCTGACGCCAGCGGCGGTCCGCGCGGCCGGACCCTCGCGGGGCCGCGGCGCGCGTCAGAACAGCGTCATGATGATCGGGCCCTTGACCAGCAGGATCCACGCGACGAGCGCGACGTAGCCGATCGCCAGGAACAGGTGCCGGTTGCCCACGAGCGTGCGGCGCACGCCGTCGCCCGCGGGCAGGTACCCCTCCTGGACGGCGTGGACCACCTGGTACCAGAAGAGCGGCAGCATGGCGAACCACACGACCATGCAGTACGGGCACATCGCCGAGATCGCGTACATCGTCGTCCAGACGAGGAAGACGATCAGACCCATGCCGAGGGTCGTCCCGCCGAGGAGCGCGAGCCAGTACCAGCGTGGGAGCCGCGCGCCCGCGAGCAGCACGACGCCCGTCGTGATGACGACGGGGAACGCCGCGATGCCCAGCAGCGGGTTCGGGAACCCGAGGAGCGAGCCCTGCCAGGAGTCCATCGCGTCGCCGCAGTCGAGCAACGCGTTGAGGCTGCACGACGGCACGTGGTTCGGGTCCGCGAGCTTGAGGAACTTCTCGATGGCCAGCGCCGCCGAGCCCGCCAGACCGATCGCGCCGGCCACCACGAGCAACCAGCCCATCGCTCGCATGCTGATCGGGCGGGGACCGGACGACGGCAGCGGCTCGTCGTCGTGGTCGGCGGACACGCTCGCACCGGCGGTGGCGCTCTTGCTCACGGGGACGCTCCTCGTGGGTCACCGGCTCGCGCCGGACGTGACGGGGCGCACGGCGGTGCGCGCAGGGCACAACCTACCGCGCGCCGCTGGGTCCCGGCTGGGAGTCCGCCGAGGTAGAGGCGTGGTCGCCTTTCACGACGGCGTGTGGTTGCCCTGGGTGGTCGGGGTGGGTGGTGGTGCCGCGTCTACCATCCGCGCCGCTCGTTCCTCGCGTCGCTCCCGCCAGGCCCGACCACGACGCGGCACCACCACCCACCCCGACCCGGTGTCGACTCACCCGGTCGGTGCTCACGACGACCAGGGCTCTACCCCGGCAGACCACGCCTCTACCTCGGCGGACCAGGGGTCTACCTCGGCAGGCTGACCGGCTCGGTCGCAGGCGAGCCGGCGTCGTCGGGCAGGGTGGCGCCGACGACGCCGGCGACGCCGGCGGGGCGGCGGCCGACGAGGAGGATGATCGCCAGGCCGGCGACAGTGAGCACGACGCCGGTCCAGGCCGGGGCGAGGTAGCCCCAGCCGGCGGCGATGACGAGGCCCCCGAGGAACGCGCCGTTGGCGTTGCCGACGTTGAGCGCGGAGTGGCACAGGGCCGCGCCGAGCGAGGGCGCGGCGGGCGACAGGTCCATGAGGCGCGTCTGCAGGGCGAGGCCGAGGACCTGGGAGGTGACGCCGAGCAGGAAGAGCGACAGCACGGCGGGGACGGGGTGGTGGCCCGTGAGGCCGAACAGCGCGAGCGTCACGCCTGTGGAGACGAACCCGAGGTAGACGGTGCGCATGACGGAGCGGTCGGCGAGCCGGCCGCCGAGGACGGTGCCGACGGTCATGCCGACGCCGAAGATCGCGAGCACCAGCGGCACCGCGGCGGACGACAGGCCCGTGACGCGCGTGATGGTCGGCTCGACGTAGGAGTAGACGGCGAACATGCCGCCGAACCCGACCGCGGCGCCGACGAATCCGAGCCACAGCGGCCCGTTGCGCAGCGCGCCGAGCTCGCGGCGCACGCTCGAGTCCTCGTTCCCCGCACCGGCCGGGACGAGCCACCACAGGGCGGCGAGCGTGACGAGGCCCAGCCCGCCGACCACGACGAACGCGGCGCGCCAGCCGAGCTGCTGCCCGGCGAAGGTCGAGAGCGGGACCCCGACGACGTTGGCGATGGTCAGCCCGGCCATCATGGTCGCGACGGCGCGCCCCCGGCGCCCGGGGCCCGCGACGGCCGCGCCGACCGCGGCTCCGACGCCGAAGAACGCTCCGTGCGGCAGCCCCGCGAGGAACCGGCCGGCGACGAGCGTCTCGATGCTCCCGGCGGTCGCGGAGAACAGGTTGCCGAGCGTGTAGAACGCCATGAGCGCGACGAGCAGCGTCTTGCGGGGCAGGCGCGCCGCGACGACGGTGAGCAGCGGCGCCCCGACGACCACGCCGACGGCGTAGGCGGTGATGGCGTGGCCCGCCGTGGGGATCGAGACGTCGAGGTCGGTCGCGATGTCGGAGAGCAGGCCCATCGTCGCGAACTCGGTCGTGCCGATGGTGAACCCACCCATCGCGAGCGCGAGGAGCGCGGGCCCGGCCCCGCGCAGGCGTCCGGCGCGCGTGGGAGGGACGTCCGCGGGGGGCGCGGGCGTGGCGGTGCTGTCGGTCATCGTGTCCTCGGGGCGTCGTGGCAGGGCGGCGGTGGAGACCTCGGACCGAAGCACCAGCGATCGAATCGATTCGAGGATCGTCGACGACGTCGGCGACGAGAACAGGGGCAGGCGGCCAGTCTAGGCGGGGACCGGCTCCGCGCGCACGACCCACACGTGGTCCGCGGCACGCAGGCCGAGCTGCGCGGGCGGCGTCGGGCGCGCGGCCGACGCGTCGTCGGGACGGACGCCCGCCCCGGCAGCGTCCGGCGGCGACCACACGACGGAGAGGATGCCCGCGTACTCGCGGCGTTCGCGCACCTCGACGCCGGTGTCCAGGCCGACGCCGATCTCCGCGAGGTAGCGCAGGACGTCCGGGTCGGCGTCGGAGATCCGCACGACGGTCCCCCGGTCCCCCACGACGAGGTCGGCGAGCGGGACGGCGGGCGGGCGGACGACGGTCCCGTCGGCGCCGGGGATCGGGTCGCCGTGGGGGTCGCGCGTGGGGCGCCCGAGGCGCGCGTCGATCCGCTCCATGAGCAGGTCGGAGACGGCGTGCTCGAGCACCTCGGCCTCGTCGTGCACCTCGTCCCAGCCGTAGCCGAGCTCGGACACGAGGTAGGTCTCGAGGAGGCGGTGGCGTCGCACCATGGCGAGCGCGAGGCTGCGCCCGCGCTCGGTGAGCGTGATCGCCCCGTAGGGCGCGTGCTCGAGGAGGCCCTGGGCGCTGAGCCGGCGCACCGTCTCCGACACGGTCGAGGCGCCGACACCGATGCGCTCGGCGAGGAGCTTGGTCGTCACCTTCTCGTCCGACCACTCCTGGGCGGCCCAGACGACCTTGAGGTAGTCCTGGGCGACGGGCGTCAGGTCGGTCGGGTGGTCCACACGACCACCCTAGGTCACGGGGCCCCGCGACCCCTCAGGGGCTCGCGGGCCGGACGAGCTGGAGCCGCACCTCGACCGTGCCCTCGTCCCGCACCTGGACGGGGGCCACGGGCGGCACCGCGATGCCGAAGTCGGAGAAGCGCACGCCGATCGCCCCGGTCGCGAGCACCCCGTCGCCCGACCGCTGCGCCTCGAGCGCCACCGTCACGGCCTCGGTCTCGTCGCGGATCGTCAGCGCGCCCGACGCCTCGAGGCGCACCGGCGTCGTCGTGGACCCGAGCTCGCTCACGTCGAGCGGCGAGGTGAGCGAGAAGAGCGTGGTCGGGTAGAGGTCGGTCTCGAGCGCCTGCTGGAGCTGGCGGTCCGCCACGGAGGACCCGGTCCGGAGCGTCGTCGTCTCGACCGTCACGGTCGCGGTCTCCAGCGACCCCGACCGCACGCGGAACGTCCCGGTGACGTCCGGGGTGACGCCCAGGAGCACGGCCTCGTCCGCCGGGACGTCCAGGACGTCGGCGCGGAAGCCCGCCTCGGACCCCGGCCCGACGACCCACTCGCCGTCGACGTCGAACGGCCCCGGCTCGGCGGGCGCCGCGGACGCCGTCTCCTCCCCCGGAGACTGCAGGCCCAGCGGCGGCGGGGTGCGGCCCTCGCGCACCTCCGAGTACACGAACGGCGCGAGGAGCACCACGACGAGCGCGAGGACCACCGACACGACGATCCAGCGCGTGGACCTGCTCATACGCCACATCCTGCCGTGTCCGGCAGCGCGGGGCGAGGACCGACGCGCGCCGTCTCAGCCCTCGGTGGCGGGCGCGTCGTCGGTCGGCTCGCCCGCGGGGACGTCCCCGCCCTCGACACCCTCCTCGCCGCCGTCGTCACCCGCCGGCTCCTCGACCACCGGCACGCCCGACGGCGTCGGCCAGGCGATGCGCGGCCAGACCGTCGCGGACTCGTCGGTCCCGATCTGCACGAGCTGCCAGTCGACGATGCGGCGCCGCTCAGGGTCGAAGCGCAGCACCGTCATCTCGGCCGTGCCCTTGAGCGGGCCGATGCGGAGCTGGTCCTTGACCGCCCCCGCGGTGCTGCCGCTCACGTACCGGACGCCGCCGCCCGTCCGCTCCGGACCGGACCGGGTGTGCATGTGACCGGAGATCTGGTTCGGGACGCAGCCGGAGTCGAGCGCCTCGTTCCCCATGCGGGGCGTGTGGATGAGGAGGAGGTCGATGCCGTCGCCCTCCTCCTGCTCCGTGCACGCGACCTCGGTGAGACGCGCCGCGTACTCCTCGGGCGTCTCCTCGCGCGGCGGCTGGCTGCCGAGGCCGAGGCGCGTCTCGAGCGGGTCGCGGTCGCCGAGGATGCGGATCCCCCCGACCTCGACGACCTTCCCGTCCAGCACGGTCTGGCCGTTGGCACGCTCCTGCGCCGACGTCTCGACGCTGTCGTGGTTGCCGTCGGCGACGACCATGGTCGCGCCCTTCGGCACCGCCGACGCGAACGAGTCGACGCAGAACGACTCGACCGCCGTGCCGTTCATCGTCGTGTCGCCGGCGTTGAGCACGATCGTCGCGCCCGAGCGCTCGGCGGCGGTCCGGACGAGCGGCGTCATGCCCGTGTTGCAGTGGAGGTCGCTCACGACCAGGAGCGTCACGAGGTCCTCCTCGGCCGCCGGCTGCGGAGCCGGCTCGTCGGTCGCCTCGGCGTCGGCCGACCCCTCGGCGCCGGAGACCTCGCCGCCCGCGCCCTCGTCGCCGGCGCCCGACGGCGGGGTGGCGGACGCCCCGTCGTCGTCCCCCGTGGCGCGGGTCCCCTCGGGCGACGTCGCCTCGTCGGGGGACGACTCGTCGTCGGACGTCGCCGTGGCCGCGGGGCGCGGGGCGGTGAGGCGCTGGATGCGGTCGCGCCGGTCCCACGCCGCGACGAGGTTGGCGTCGGCGCGCGCGTAGAAGGCCTCGTTCTCGCGGTACAGGTCGATGAGCATCGCGCCGTACGTGTCGACGACGCCCGCGAGCCGGCCGGTGATGCGCGCGCCCTCGAGCGGGGTCCCGTCGAACACGGCGGACGCGCGGTGGGACGGGCCGGTCGTCGTGCCCGGGTCGCTCGCGACGAGCGACGCCGCGACGAGGGACACGAGGACGACCCCTGCCGTGATCTCGTAGGTCCGCGGCGCGACGCGCTCGGTGAGCTCGCGGCGGCGCGGCGGGCCGAGCAGCAGGTAGAGCCCCGCACCGACGGCCGCGACGACGAGGATCGCGAAGCCCGTCCGGCGCAGCGCGTCGACGACGAGGGCCCGCGCGACGGAGCCGATCGTCTCCTGCGGGCCGCCGAAGAAGCGGAGGTAGTCCTCGAGGTCCTGCGACAGACCCTCGAGCGTGTCGGCCTGCCCGACCGCGGTGAGGTCGGCAGGGATCTCCTCGACCGTGACGTCGGCGCCCAGGCCGAGCGGCAGCGGCGAGTCGATCTGGATGGTCCCGAGCGGGCCGAGGTCGACGGTGACGAGGCCGTTCGTCGTGACCTCGTACAGCGCCTCGTGCGGCCCGAGGCTGCGCTCGGCCGTCGCGGTCGTGACCCCCCACACGACGCACGGCACGAGCGCGAGCAGGACGGCGAGGGTCCAGCGGACCCAGCGGGGCGGGGTGCGGTGCGGACGGCTCATCACCGCCCAGCCTCCCGGATCGGGGCTCCCGCCGCCAACCGCGGGCGCCGCGCGCCCCGCCGCGGGGGCGCGGCGGGACGCGCGGGGCGGCGCGTCGTCAGGACTTCGCGCCGCGCAGCGTGACGAGCGCCACGCCCGCGGCGACGAGCATGAGCACCACGCCGATGAGCGACGTCGTGCCCACGCCGCTGCCGAACGCGGCGTGCGCGGAGTCGAGCAGCGCCTGCGCCTGCCCCGCGGGCAGGGTGGACGCGACCTGGGTCGCACCGCCGAGCGTCTCGGCCGCGGCGACGGCGTCGGCGGCGGGAACGCCCGCCGGGACGACGACGTTCGCGTGGTACGACGCCGTGAGGATGCTCCCGAGCACGGCGGTGCCGAGCACGGCACCGACCTCGTACGCGGTCTCGGAGATCGCGGACGCCGCGCCCGCCTTGGCGGCGGGGACCGACGACACGATGAGGTCGTTGGACACGGTCTCCGCGGCGCCGACGCCGAGCGACAGCACGACGAACGCGACCACGAGCAGCGCGAGCGTGCTCTGCCCCGCGCCCGCGGCGACGATCGCGTACCCCGTCGCGGAGAAGAGCAGCGCGACGGCGACGACGTGCGCGGGGCGCACGCGGCGCACGACCCGCACGACGCCCAGGCCCGCCACGATCATGACGAGCAGGCCGGGCAGGAGCGCGACGCCCGCCTGCATGGGGGCGAGCCCGAGCACGAGCTGCACGTCCTGCGAGACGAAGAACAGGAACCCGACGAGCGAGAACACGGACAGCAGGTTGACGAGCACGGCGCCGCTGAACGCGCCGTGGGTGAAGAGCCGCACGTCGATCATCGGGTCGGGCCGGCGGAGCTGACGTCGCACGAACAGCGCCCCGGCGACCAGCCCGACGACGACGCTCCCCACCGCGAGGGTGCTCACCCCGGACTTGGCGAGCATCTTGATGCCGTAGACGACGGGCGTCATGGTCGCCATGACGAGCACGATCGACAGCACGTCGACGCGCCCCGGTGCGGGGTCGCGCGACTCGGGCACGAAGAACGGCGCGAGCGCGAGCAGCAGCACGAGCACGGGGACGGCGAGGAGGAATACCGAGCCCCACCAGAAGTGCTCGAGCAGGAACCCGCCGACGATGGGCCCGAGGGCCGACCCGGCGGCGAACCCCGCCGCCCAGATCGCGATGGCGAGCCGACGCTCCTCGCGGTCGACGAAGACGTTGCGCAGGAGCGAGAGCGTCGACGGCATGAGCATCGCGCCGAAGAAGCCGAGCGCGGCGCGGGACGCGACGAGCGCGCCGGCCGTCGGCGCGTAGGCGGCGACGACCGACACGGCCGCGAACCCCACGGCCCCGACGAGGAGCAGCCGGCGGCGGCCGACGCGGTCGGCGAAGGAGCCCATCGGCACGAGCAGGCCGGCGAGCACGAGCGGGTAGATGTCGATGATCCACAGGAGCTGGGTCCCGCTGGGGCGCAGCGACTCGGAGATCTGCGGCAGCGCGAAGCTCAGCACGGTGTTGTCGATCGACACGAGCAGCACCGGGAGCATCAGCACGGCGAGCGCGAACCAGCGGCCGGCGGCGCCGCGCGCGGGCCCGCGCGTCGCGGACGCGTGCTGGGCGGCCGGGGCGGCCGTCGGGGTCGTCGGGGTCGTCGTCACGGAGGTCGTCACGGCGAGAGGTCCTTCCACGTTCTGCGGGCGGTCGGGGCAGCGCGGTGGCGCCGAACTTCCAAACCGTCCAGACGGTACAGTAACGATCTCGACGCTCGCCGTCATCCCGAGGACGGTGTGACGCTGCGCACCGCCGCCGTCCGAGCGAGCGCCGCTCCGTCCGGACGGCCGGTGCGCCGCGCCCTCCCACTACCCTCGGAACCATGCCGCCGCCCCCCGCCGCCCGCGCCAAGGTCCTGCGCGCGTTCGCGTCCCTCCTCGTCGAGCAGGGTGAGCGCGCCGCCACGCTCGACGCCGTCGCCGAGCGCGCCGGGGTGTCCAAGGGCGGGCTGCTCTACCACTTCGGCTCCAAGGACGCGCTCGCCGACGGTCTCACCGAGCACCTGCGCGAGCTCACCGCCGCCGACGTCGCGGCGATGCGCGCGGCGCCCGCCGGGGCCGTGGACTACCTCATCCGCACGTCGACGCTCGTCGACACCGAGTTCGAGCTCGTCTACCTCGCCGTCTCGCGCCTGGCGCAGGGGTCGTTCCCGCGCGCCCGCGCCGCGCTCGACGGCGCGCACGACGCCTGGACCCGTGCCGTCCTCGACGAGGTCGGCGACCCCGTCGTCGCGCGCGCGATCGTCCTGCTCAGCGACGGGCTCTACGCGCACGCCGCGCTGAGCAGCGACGTGCTCGGTCGTGTCACGGGCGGCACGGCCGCGACCGACGACAGCGACGGCGTCCCCGAGGAGGACCTCGCCTTCCGCGGGCCCCGGCCCGGCGACGACGTCGACGACCTCCTGCGGCTCATCGACGAGCTCGTCGCGCTGCGCCGCGCGTCGACCGCCTGAGCCGGGACCGTCCCGCGACGCCGGAGGCCCGGTGGCACGCCTGTCGACGTGCCACCGGGCCTCCGGATCCCGGGGGTGCTGCCTGCCGCTACCCGCCGAACGAGAACGCCACGGAACGCTCCCGCGTGACCTGCTCACCGTCGACGTCGGCGGCGAACGAGACGTCCACCTGGCCCTCGACCGGCTCCGTCGTGCGCACGGCGAACGCCTGGTAGGCGCTCGCTCCCGCCTCGACGCGCGGGAAGTGCTTGCGCCCGAACGGCGTCACGACGCTCACGTCCGCGGTGCTGTCGCCCTCGTTGAGCACGCGCACGCTGAGGTAGAGCTTGCCCGCGAGCCAGCGGGGGCTCACGTCGACGGAGAAGTGCGGCCCGGGGTCGTCGGCGCACGGGTCGGCCGTCGGCGCGTCCTCCCAGACGGCCCCGTAGGACCGTGAGTACGACCACCCGTCGACCCACGCCGACGCGCCGAGCACCAGATCGATGTCGTCGAGCCTCCACGTCTCGTCGTAGGCCGGCGAGACCGTACCGTCGCCGTGCGTGACGAATCCCGGCCAGGGCTCACGAGTGACCCACGGGTGGCCGAAGCCGGCGTCTCCGTACACGACGTCGTACCCGGTGTTCGGCCCCTCCCACGAGATGAGGAACGAGCTCTCGTCCACTCCCGCCGGGGGGTCGACGGCGATGTCGACGAACGGCTCGCCGGCCTCGCACACCGCCGTCACCGAGACGACGTCGAGCGCGCACCGCGGCCGCACGAGGGAGTACCACTCGAGGAGCAGCCGCCCGTCCCCGAGCGCTCGCCACTCACCCGTCGTGCCGGCGCCGCCGGGGAACTCGTACCCGGCCGCCGCCGTCGCGACGATGCCGTCGTCGCCACGCGCGTACGACACCTGCGCGGTGTCGGGCGGGAGGTGCACGTCCTGCGGCGTCGCCGCGCAGTCCGTCAGGGCTGGGGGCGTCTCGGGCACGACGATCTCGCCGCCCGACCCGCAGGACGAGACGCCCGACTCGCTGCGGTCGAAGGCGTCGTCCTCCGCGTCGACGACGACCTGCCACGTCTGGCCCGACCACTGGTCGAGCCGGGTGCCGAACCAGTAGGAGCCGTACTCGTCGACGCGGCCCTCGGAGACGACCTCGGCGTCCACCACGACGGTGACCGCCGAGCCGGCCGGGAAGCCGCCGAGCGAGACGTTGAGGTTCCCGCAGTACGCGTCGGCGGAGAACCAGTCGCTGGGCGGCTCTCCGCACGGCGTCGTCGTACCGCTGTCCGAGAAGTCCTCGTCGACCTCACCGGGTGCGTCGACGACGACGCTCCAGTCGTGCGCGACCGAGCCGTCGACGTCGTACCAGAGCGTGTGGTAGCCGTCGAAGACGACGTCGTCGACGGTCTCACCGTCGACGGTCGCGACGAACGCCGTACCGTCCGGGTATCCGTCGAGCGTGACGTAGAGGGACGAGCAGCCGGCTTGGACGTCCGGGACGGCGGCGGCTGCGGGGGTTGCCGTGGCGACGGAGATGCCGCCGAGGGCCAGCACCGTCCCCACGGTGCTGGCAAGGAGCTTCTTCACTCGGTGTCGTGGTCCTTCACGAGAGGACGGCGCGCGCCGTCGGCGGAGATGTCGAGCGCATTCAACCAGACCTGGGCACGACCTGGACATCCCCGACGAACCCCCTGTGCGCCGAGACCGGGGGCGGACGGAGGATCAGCCGTGTACGCCGCCCGCAGCGGGCCCAGGTCGAGCTTGGCCTGCGTCATCATCACGTCGACGACGCGCTGGACGCGGGCGGGGTCCGGGTCCTGCAGCATCGCGAGGAACTCGACGGGGACCACCTGCCACGACAGCCCGAAGCGGTCCTTGAGCCAGCCGCACTGCGACTCCTGACCTCCGTCGGTGAGCGCCGCCCAGTACGCGTCGACCTCCTCCTGCGACTCGCACTCGACGACGAACGACACCGCCTCGGTGAACGGGAACTGCGGGCCGCCGTTGATGGCGGCGAACCGGTGCCCGGCGAGCTCGAAGTCGGCCGACACCGCCGTGCCGTCGGGCTGGCGGAACACGTCGCCGACCGTCGCGTCGGGGAACACGCTCGCGTAGAAGGTGATGGCCTCCTCGAGGTTGCCGTCGAACCACAGGCTCGGCACGATCGCGCGCATCGTCGTCTCGCTTCGTCGGTCTCGCGGGTGGCCGGACGACCACCCACCGGTTCCGACGCGTCCCAGGGGCGCAACTCATCGCGCGCCCCAGGCCCCGCGTCGGGTCGGGCCGGGGCGGCGGGGACCGCCCTACGCGGACGCCTTCTTCCGCGTCGTCTTCGCCGTCGTCTTCTCCTTCGAGGACGACGAGCGGCCCGAGGTCTTCTTGGCCGCGGGCTTCGAGCCCTCGTCCTTCGCGCCGCCACCCTTGGCCCGGGAACCGGAGGAGCCCTTGCCCGACGACGAGGCGGCCTTGCGGCCCGAGCCGCCCTTCGCCGTCGACCCGCCGGACGACCCCGACCCGCCGGCGCGGCTGCTCTTCGAGGACGCGACGGACTTGCGCAGCGCCTCCATGAGGTCGATCACCTCGGCGCCCTCGCCCTTCTCGGGCTGCTCGCCGAACGTCTCGGCGGTGTCGAGCGCGTCCCCCTGCTCGAGCTTGGCCTCGATGAGCTGGCGGAGCTGCACCTGGTAGTCGTCCTCGTACTCCTCGGGCGTGAAGTCCGCCTCGAAGCTCGCGACGAGCTGCGCGGACATGGCGAGCTCCTTGTCGGTCACCTTCGCCTCGTCGTCCAGCGAGGGGAACGCGGCCTCGCGCACCTCGTCGGCCCACAGCAGCGTCTGGAGCACGAGCACGTCGTCGCGCACGCGCATCGCAGCGAGCCGCGTGCGCTGACGCAGCGCGAACTTCACGATCGCCGTCCGGTCGGTCTCCTCGAGCGTGCGCCGCATGAGCACGTACGCCTTGTTGGACTTCGAGTCGGGCTCCAGGTAGTAGCTGCGGTCGAGCAGGAGCGGGTCGATCTGCTCGCTCGGCACGAACTCGACGACCTCGATCTCGCGGCTGCGCTCGGCGGGCAGCGCCGCGAAGTCCTCGCCCGTGAGCACGACGGTGCGCTCGCCGTCGTCGTACGCCTTGTCGATGTGCTCGTACGGCACGACCTCGCCGTCGATCTCGCACACGCGCCGGTAGCGGATGCGCCCGCCGTCCTTGTCGTGCACCTGGTGCAGCGGCACGTCGTGGTCCTCCGTCGCGGAGTACACCTTGACGGGGACGTTGACGAGACCGAACGTGATGGCGCCCTTCCAGATGGCCCTCATGCGTCCATGGTGGCGCCCTGCGCGCCCGCCCGCGAGGGGGCGACGGCTCCGGGTCGCAGGCGAGCGGCGCGCGCCCCCGCCCGCCGTGTGGGTGGCCCGCGGCACCATGGTCTCGTGGCGGGGACGAGGTTCGAGTTCGAGGCAGAGCTGTGGCGGTGGGAGGCGCGCACCGACAGCTGGGTGTTCGCCGCGCTGCCGGAGGACGTGAGCGACGAGATCGCGGAGCTGCCCCTCCCGCCCGCGGGGTTCGGCTCGGTCAAGGTCGAGGTGACGCTCGGGGCGCAGCGCTGGTCGACGTCGGTGTTCCCCGACGCGGGGCGCAAGACGTTCGTCGTGCCCATCAAGGCCGCGGTGCGGCGCGCCGAGGGCGTCGACGTCGGCGACCGGGTGACGATCGGCGTCGAGACCCTGCTCTGACGGGCGTCAGCCGAGCAGGCCGACGTGCAGCGCGCGCAGGACGGCGCGCGTGCGGTCGCGCGTCCCCAGCTTGAGCAGCACGGTCGACACGTGGTTCTTCACGGTCCCCTCGGCGAGGAAGAGCGCGTGCGCGATCTCGCGGTTGGAGAACCCCGCCGCGACGAGACGGAGCACCTCGAGCTCACGGTCGGTCAGCTCCTGCACCGGGCCGGTGCCGTCGTCCAGGTCGTCGGCGGGGACGGTCCCGGCTCGCACCGCCCGGAGGAGACGGTCGGTGATCGACGGCTGCACGAGGGTGCCGCCGGTGGCGAGCGTGCGGACGGCGCCCGTGAGCTGCTCGAGCGTCACGTCCTTGAGGAGGTAGCCGCGGGCTCCCGCCCGCAGGGCGCGGAGCACGAGCGCGTCGTCGTCGAACGTCGTGAGCACGAGGACGGGCACGTCGTGCCCGCTCTCGGCCATCGCCTCGAGAGCCCAGATGCCGTCGTGGCGCGGCATGCGCAGGTCGAGCAGGACGACGTCGGGCTCGTGCTCGCGCACGGCCGCGAGCGCCGTCATCCCGTCCTCCGCCTCCGCGACGACGGTGATGTCCGGCGCGAGCTCGAGGAGGCTGCGGATCCCCTGCCGCACGAGGGTCTGGTCGTCGACGAGCAGGACGCGCACCGCGGGGTCGCTCATGCTCCGGTCACGGTCGAGCCGACCGGTCCGGCACCCCGCGCGAGGGCTCGGCCGTCGCCGTCGACGCGGCGGCGCTCGACGACGCTCCGCCGCACGGGGTCGAGCTCGACCTCGACCCGGAACCCGTTCCGCCCGTCGAGCCGGACGGTCCCGCCGGCGGCGCGGACCCGCTCCTCGATCCCCCGCAGTCCGTTGCCGGGCTCCACGCGCGCGGCGCCCCACCCGTCGTCCTGCGCGACGAGCCGCACCCGGCCCTCGTCGGCGGTGACGACGACGTCGAGCACGGTCGCCTCGGCGTGCCGGATCGCGTTGGTCAGCGCCTCCTGGAGCACGCGCACGAGCACGACCGTCTGGTCCTCGTCGACAGTGACGTCGTCGGCGACGGCGACTCGCACGCGCGGCACGGTCACCCGCTCGGCGAGCGCACCGAGCGACTCCTGCAGGCTGGGCGCCTGCCGCCGCAGCTCGCCCACCGTGGCGCGCACGTCGCCGAGCAGCTCACGGGCGACGTCCTTGGCCCGGAGCACGTGCTCGCGCGCCGGGCCGCCGTCCTGGTGGCTCGCCGTCTCCAGCTCGAGGGCGAGCACGGTGAGCTGGTGGCCGAGGACGTCGTGCAGCTCGCGCGCGATCCGCAGGCGCTCCTGGGAGCGCGTCGACTCGTCCCGCAGCACCGCCGCCGCGCGCAGCTCGACGTGCGCGACGGCGAGCTGCTCGCGCATGCGCCGCTCGCGCTGGAGCGCGAGGGTCGAGCCGACGCTCGCGACCTGGAGCAGCAGGTAGATCGTCGCGGTGAGCAGGGCGTCGGTCGCCGAGCCGCGCAGCCCGACGGCGGCACCGACGACCACGGCGTTCACCGCGACGACGACCGCGACGACCGGCACGGGCACCACGTACACGCTCAGCGCCGCGACGACGACGAGCAGGATCGGGAGCCAGCCCGCGCCGGGCGCCGTGAGCACGAGCGTCCCCACGAGCACGACCTGCGCGCCCAGCAGCGTGTACGCGCGGGTCGTGGCGAAGCCCGACCCGAGGACGATCCCGACGGTGGCGAGGACGAACGCCGCGAACACCGCGAGCCAGGCCACGACGGGGAGCGTCAGGGCATCGGGGGCGGCGATCGGGACGAGCGCCCCGATGCCGAGGATGACGACGAGCATCGCGGTGCCCGCCCACACCTCCGGGTCGGTCCGTCGCATCCCTCCACCCTACGGACCCGCCGGCCGGGCGCGACGTGCCGGAAGTCATGGGCGGGGTCGGTGACGACCGGCACGCGCGGGCCGGTCCCCGCGGTCCCTAGCGTCGGAGCACGCACCTGGGCAGGACGACCCGAGCGGTGGCACGCACACCGCGGACGAGCAGGAGGACGACATGGACGCCGTCGACGCACGGAACCTCACGAAGCGCTACCGCCGCAAGGGCGGGACCACGACGGCGGTGGACGACGTCAGCCTCGTCGCCGTCGAGGGCGAGGTCCTGGGGATCCTCGGTCCCAACGGTGCGGGCAAGACGACCACGGTCGAGATGGTCGCGGGCGTGCGCCGACCCGACCACGGGTCCGTGCGGGTGCTCGGCCTCGACCCGTTCTCCGACCGTGCCGCGGTGCGCCAGGTGCTCGGGGTGCAGCTCCAGTCGGGCTTCCTGCACGGCGCGCTGACGGTGCGCGAGCTCGCGCACCTCTACCGCACGTTCTACGGCGCGGGCCGCGACCCCGACGAGCTGGTCGCGACGCTCGGGCTCGAGGAGCAGCGCGACGTACGCTACGAGCGGCTCTCGGGGGGTCAGCAGCAGCGGGTCGCGATCGTCCTCGCGCTCGTGGGGGACCCGCGCGTCGTGATCCTCGACGAGCTCACGACCGGGCTCGACCCGCAGGCCCGCCGGCAGGTCTGGGGCGTCGTGGAGGGCCTGCGCGACGGCGGCGCGACCGTGCTCCTCGTCTCGCACCTCATGGAGGAGGTCGAGCGGCTCTGCGACCGCGTGACCCTGATCGAGAGCGGTCGTGTCGTCGCGCACGACACCCCGGCCGGGCTGGTCGCGGGTGCCGGGCTGGACCAGCGCGTGCGGTTCCGCGTCGCGCAGCCTCTCCCGCCCGCGCTCCTGGACCGCGTCCCCGGCGTGGACGACGTCGCGGTCCGCGGGGACCAGGTCGTGGTGACCGGTCGCGGCGACCTGCTCCAGGAGGTGAGCACCGCGCTCGTGCGGGCCGGCGTCGTCGCGACCGAGACCCGGCTCGAGCGCGCGACGCTCGACGACGCGTTCCTCGCCCTGACGGGACGCCCGCTGACCGACGACCTGCCGGGCGAGTCCCGGGCGACGACCGCCCCGACCGAGGAGGCCGCATGACCACCACCGTCCCCGCCGTCACGACCCCGTCCGGACGGGGCGCCTCGACGCGTCCCGGGCCGCGCGCGTGGGTCGCGCTGGTCGGCGCCGAGGCGCGGATGGTCGCGCGCGACACCGCCGGGCTCGTCATGCCGTTCGGCATGCCCGTGCTGATCCTCGTCATGTACGGGCTCAGCGACGTCACGACGACGGTCGTCCCGGGATCGGGCGGCCGGACGGCGTTCGACGTCTTCGTCGTGCCGGTCGTGCTCGCCGTCGTCGTCGGCATGATCGGCGTCGTCAACATGCCGAGCTTCCTGGCCTACTACCGGCGGTCCGGCATCCTCAAGCGTCTGTCCGTCACGCCCGCGTCGCCTGCGATGGTGCTCGTCGCGCAGGTCGTGGTGAGCGTCGCCCAGACCGCCGGGGGCGTCGCGCTCGCCCTCGGCGTCGCGACGGTCGCGTTCGACGCACGGCCCCCCGCCTCCCCCGGGGTCGCGCTCGGCGTGCTCGCCCTGGCGTCGGCGGCGATGTACGCGGTCGGGATGCTCGTGGCCGCCGTCGCGCCGACCCCGAACGCCGCGCTCGCGCTCGGTCTCGTCGCGTTCTTCGCGTTCGGGGCGACCGGCGGCATGTTCGGCGCCGTGTCGAACCTCCCCGAGCCGGTGGCACGGCTCGGCGAGATGCTGCCCTTCGGCGCCGCGGTGCAGGCGCTCGGCGACGCGTGGGCGGGGCAGCCCGTGGAGCCGGCGCACCTCGTCGCGCTCGGCGGCGCGGTCGTCGTCGGGACCGTCGGCGCGGCGCGCTGGTTCCGCTGGACCTGAGGCCGGCTCCGCCGGCCACCGGCGCCGCCCATCCGCGGGGTGGGTGGCGTCAGCCGTCGTGGCGGCGCTCGTGGAACGCCTCGTCGGCGACCTGCGCCGTCCGCATGAAGCTCTCCATCACCTCGCGCGGCGTGGCGAGCTCGTCCGTGTTCTCCGTGGGCTCGGGCACGCCGTCGAGGCCGCGCACCTCGTCGTGGATGCGCTCCATCGTCGTGTCGAGCGTCGCGGCGACGTCGGCCGCGAGCTTGAGGGCGTCGGTGAGGTGCTGCGGCACGTCCCGCTGGTACTTGTAGTAGATCTTGTGCTCGAGGCTCGCCCAGAAGTCCATCGCGATCGTCCGGAGCTGGATCTCCACCACGACGTCCTCGACGCGGTCCGACAGGAACACCGGCACCTGCACGATGAGGTGCAGGCTCTTGTACCCGTTGCCCTTGGGGTGGGCGATGTAGTCGCGCTCCTCCAGGACTGTGAGGTCGCGCTGGCCGACGAGCAGGTCCCGCACGCGGTAGATGTCCGAGACGAACGCGCACGTCACGCGCACGCCCGCGACGTCGAACATGTTCTCGCGCACGCCCTCGGGCGTGAGCGGGATGCCCTTGCGGCGCGCCTTCGCGACGATCGAGTCGAGCGACTTGAGGCGCGAGCCGAGGTGCTCGATGGGGTTGTCGTCGTGGACGTGCCGGAACTCGTCGCGCAGGACGGTGATCTTGGTCATCACCTCGTCGATGCCGAACTTGTAGTTCATCATCAGGCGCCGGAACTCGCGGACGCGCGGACCGATCTCCGCGGGGAGCGGTACGTCGTCGGTCGTCAGGTGCGTCACGGTGTTCCTCTCGGTCCTGCCTCGTCCCGGCGGTCTCCCCGGCTGGGTCGGACCGCCTCCTCCAGTGTGCACGGTCGAGGGCGCCAGGAAGTTCCCGCGGCGGCCCGCGGGCGGGGTCCTTGGTCCCGCGTCGGGTCCCGCCCGGCGGGCGGCGCGGACGGGCGCGCGTCACGATGGGCCCATGGCCACCTCATCGAGCCGCGGCGCGGGCGAGACGGTGAGCGTCGGGGGCCACCGCCTGCGGCTCACGAACCTCGACAAGGTCCTCTACCCCGCCACCGGCACGACGAAGGCCGACGTCCTCGCGTACCTCGCGGCCGTCGCCGACGTCATGCTCCCCCACTGCGCCCACCGGCCCGCGACGCGCAAGCGCTGGCCGGACGGGGTCGACGGGCAGGTGTTCTTCCAGAAGAACGCGGGGCAGGGCGTGCCGTCGTGGGTGCGCACGCGCCGCATCCAGCACAAGAGCAGCGCGAACGACTACGTGCTCGTCGACGACCTGGCCACGCTGACGTGGCTCGGCCAGACGGCGTCGCTCGAGCTGCACGTTCCGCAGTGGCAGTTCGGCCGCACCGGCGTCCACCTGGCCCCGGACCGGCTCGTCCTCGACCTGGACCCGGGGCCCGGGGCCGGGCTGGCCGAGTGCGCGGAGGTCGCGCGCCTGGCCCGGCAGATCCTGCAGGGCATGGGGCTCGAGCCCTTGCCCGTGACGAGCGGGTCCAAGGGCATCCACCTGTACGCCGCGCTCGACGGCAAGCAGGACGCCGCGGCCGTCTCCGCCGTCGCGCACGAGCTCGCGCGCTACCTCGAGGCCGAGCACCCCGACCTCGTCGTGAGCGACATGAAGAAGTCGCTGCGCGGCGGCAAGGTGCTCGTCGACTGGAGCCAGAACAACGGCAACAAGACGACCATCGCTCCGTACTCGCTGCGCGGGCGCGAGCACCCGACCGTCGCGGCACCCCGCACGTGGGAGGAGCTCGACGACCCGGACCTGCGGCACCTCGACAAGGACGAGGTCGTCGAGCGCGTGCGCACGATCGGCGACCCGCTCGCGGCCCTCACGCTCGGCCATCTGTCCGCGCTCGAGCCCACGCCCGAGCGCATGGCGACGTTCGAGCGCAAGGGCGCTGCGACGTCGGGCAGCGGCGGAGACGGCCCCGGGGCGAGCGACGACGACCGACCCGACCGCCTGCACCGGTACCGCTCGATGCGTGACGCCCAGCGCACGCCCGAGCCGGTGCCGGACGACGCACCGCCCCCGAGCGCGGGCAACAGCTTCGTCATCCAGGAGCACCACGCCCGGCGGCTGCACTGGGACTTCCGGCTCGAGCACGACGGCGTCCTCGTGAGCTGGGCGCTGCCCCGCGGCGAGCCGACGGACCCGAAGAAGAACCACCTCGCCGTCCAGACCGAGGACCACCCGCTCGCGTACGGGTCGTTCGAGGGCACGATCCCGCAGGGCGAGTACGGAGCGGGCGAGGTGACGATCTGGGACGCCGGAACGTACGAGCTCGAGAAGTGGCGCGACGGCAAGGAGGTCATCGTCACCCTCCACGGCGAGCAGCACGGCACGCGCCGCCTCGCGCTCATCCACACGGGCGGCCGCGACGGCCGCGAGGACGACAACTGGCTCATCCACCTCATGGCCCCGCGCGGCGGCACCCCGGGGCCGGTGTCCGCGGGAGGCCGCGACCAGGGCGAGACGAAGAAGGCGGGTGGGGCGCTCGCGCCGGGTCGTGGCGGGTCTGGCGGGAGCGCCGAGGAACGAGGCGCGGATGGTAGACCCGGCGCGAGCGCCCCACCCGCCACCCAGCCCGACCACGGCCCCGACCAAACCCCGACCGAACCGCAGCCGGCTCGGACGGACTGGCGGCCCATGCTCGCTTCTCCCGCGACGCCAGGCGACCTGCGCGACGGCGATGGTTGGGCGTTCGAGATGAAGTGGGACGGGTTCCGGGCGCTCGCGCACGTGTCGCACGGCCAGGTGCGGCTCGTGAGCCGCTCGGGCAAGGACATGACGGTGACGTACCCGGAGCTGCAGGCGCTCGCCGACCAGGTCCCCGCCGAGGCGCTGCCCGTGGTGCTCGACGGGGAGATCGTCGCGCTCGATGCGCGCGGGCGCCCGAGCTTCCGCCGCCTGCAGCAGCGCGCGAACATCGCCAAGCCCGGCGACGTGGCGGCGGCGCGGCGGAAGGTCGCCGTCGACCTCATGGTGTTCGACATTCTCGAGACGGCGGGGCGCTCCTTGGCGAAGCGCCCCTACGACGAGCGCCGAGAGCTCCTCGAGGACGTGCTCGACGACGCGCACGCACCCGTGCACGTGCCGCCCGCGTTCGACGGCGACCTCGACGCGGCGATGGAGACGTCGAGGCGGCTCGGCCTGGAGGGGGTCGTCGCCAAGCGGCGCGACGGCACGTACTCGTCCGGCCGCCGGTCGACGCTGTGGCTCAAGCTCAAGCACGCGCAGTCGCAGGAGGTCGTCGTCGTGGGGTGGCGGCCGGGGCACGGCGACCGGACGCACCTCGTCGGGTCGCTCCTGCTCGCGGTGCCCGACGGCGACCGGCTGGTCTACGTGGGCCGCGTCGGGTCGGGCTTCACGGACGCCGAGCGACGCGACCTCGTCGCCGAGCTCGGCCGGATCGAGCGCACGACGTCTCCCGCGACGGGAGTGCCCCGCGAGGACGCGCGGGACGCGCGCTGGGTCTCGCCGCGTCGGGTCGCCGAGGTCGTCTACGCCGAGTGGACGGGCCCCGGCGAGGGCGAGGGCGACGACATCCCGTTCGGCAAGCTGCGGCACCCCGTGTGGAAGGGGTGGCGGCACGACAGGTCGCCGGCCGACGTCGTGCGCGAGGAGCCCGCGACGCTCGACAGGTGACGGACCGTCGACGGCCGTTGACGCGGCCCGCGACCCGCGGGACCGTTGCTGCGTCGAGGTTCCTCGGCTCCCCTCCGACGCAGGACGGTGACCATGACCGACACGTCCTCCGCACCTCCCGCCCCCCGAGCGCCCGCCCCGGCTCCCGCCGCGCTGGTTCGTCCGCACGGCCTGGGTCGTGCACCGCGCGTACTACCGGGTCACGGGTCACCGGCGAGGCCTGTGGCGCCCGCAGCCCGAGAAGTGGGGCACGCTCCTGCTCTGCACGGTCGGGCGGCGCTCCGGCCGCGAGCACGACGTGATCGTCGGCTACGTCGAGGACGGCCCGAACCTCGTCACGCTCGCGATGAACGGCTGGGCCGCGCCCGAGCCGGCGTGGTGGCTCAACCTCCAGGCGCACCCCGACACCACCGTCGAGCTGCACGGCGAGACGCGCGCCGTCCACGGTCGCGCGGCCGAGGGGGCGGAGCGCGCCCGGCTCTGGGAGCGGTGGCGCACGTTCGACCACGCGCTGGACGGGTTCGCCGCACGGCGCCCGACCGAGACGGCGGTCGTCGTGCTGGAGCCCCGTCCCGCAGAGGCGCCGGCCGGCGACGGCGCGTAGGGCGGGGCGCTGCCGACACGTCCCGCCGGTCGTCACCCGGTGCTCGGCGCGGCTCTCGGCCTGGTCCGGAACCGGTCCAGGACGTCGACGGGGCGTCCGTGCAATTGGTATACCATTTCGCCATGGCACATCTCCCCCCTCCCGGTGGCGCCGCGCCCCTGCGGCGTCGTACGCGCCGCACGCGGCGCGCCGTCGCGGCGTGGGCGACGGCCGTCGTCGTCGGCCTGCTCGCCGCCTGCTCGCCGGGCGATCCGGGCGATCCGGGCGACGCTGCCTCTCCCGATCCCGCGCGGACCCCCGGCGCCACGTCCCCCGCCCCGACCCCTGCGCCCGACCCCTCGGACGAGCCCGCGGTCCCCGAGGAGCCGGTGGAGGCCCCCGCGCGCTACCTGCTCGCGACCGAGGCCGAGTCCGACGGGCTCGCCGTCGTCGATCCGACGATCCGGGACGGGAGCGCCGTCGTCGACCGCGTCGAGGTCGGCGCCGCGCCCTGGGGGATCGCCGTGCACGCCCCGACGATGCGCGCGTACGTCTCGACCGCGCAGGGCGTCGCGGTCGTCGACCTCACCACGCGCGAGCGCGTCGACCTGATCCCCTACCGAGACAGGCCCGCCCGGGTCGGGTTCGGCGAGTACCGACGCGGCGGCATGGGCGTCGCGGTGTCGCCGGACGGCACCCGCGTCTACGTGGCCGTCCACCGGGGCGACTCGTCCACGCTCGAGACGATCGACGTCGCCGCGCGCGAGGTCCTCGCGAGCACGCCCGTGGGCCTGCGGCCGTTCGACGTGCTCGTCGCGGCCGACGGCCGCGAGGTCTACACGGTCGACCACGACGAGTTCTCCGTGCACGTCGTCGACACCACGACGTTCGAGGCCCGGCGGATCGAGGTCGCCCCCTTCGGCACGGAGGGCGGCCTCGCGTCGTTCGAGAAGCCGCACTACGCCGTCCTCGACGACGACGGGTCGCTCCTCCTCCCCTACCAGGGACGCGTCCTGGTCCGTCTCGACCCGGCCACCGGCACGACGACGACGGTGCCGTCCGCGGCCGACAGCCACCAGCACGGCGTCGCCCGCGCGCCCGACGGCCGCGTCGTCGTCGTGGGCAACGGCCCGTTCGGCAACGCCGCGGGCGGCCCCAACGTGGCCGTGCTCGACCCCGCGACCGGGTCGGAGCAGGTCGCGGCGCTCCAGCGCCGCCACGAGACCGTCACCACGTGGACCGACCCGGCGACCGGCGCCCTCAGCGCCGTGCTCGCCGGCGGCTACACCCAGGCCGAGGCGTGGGACGGCGCGACCGTCGTCGACCTCGCCACCCTCGCCACGTACGAGATCCAGATCCCCGGACGGCCCCAGGTCGTCGTCCCGCTCCCGGAAGGACCCGCCGCATGACCAGCCCGAGCGCCCCCGAGACCGTCACCGTCCTGCGCGACGTCCGCCCCTGGGGCGGCGAGCGGGTCGACCTGCACGTCGCCGGCGGACGGATCGCCGCGGTGACGCCGCACGACCCTGCCGCGCCCGCGCCGTCGGGTACGTCGTCGGACGCGCCGGCCGCCGGGGCCGACGGGGTCGTCGACGGACGCGGTCTGCTCGCGCTGCCCGGCCTCGTCAACGCCCACGCGCACGTCGACAAGAGCTGGTGGGGCAAGCCGTGGGTCAGCTACGGCGGCGAGGCGACGACGCAGGGCCGCATCGCGCACGAGCGCGCGCACCGCGACGAGCTCGGGATCCCCGGCGTCGACGTCACGCTCGCGGTGCTGCGCGAGTTCGTCCGCCACGGCACGACGGCGATCCGCACCCACGTGGACGTCGACCTCGGCCTGGGCCTGCGCGGCATCGAGGTCGTGCGCGAGGCGCTCGCCGCGCTCGGCGGCGCCGTGCACGCCGAGATCGTCGCGTTCCCCCAGGACGGCGTGCTGCGTCGCCCGGGCGTGCTCGACCTCCTCGACGCGGCCGCCGCCGCGGGGGCCGAGCACGTCGGCGGCCTCGACCCCGCGTCGATCGACCGCGACCCGGTCGGCCAGCTCGACGGGCTCTTCGCGATCGCCGAGCGCCGCGGCGTCGGGATCGACGTGCACCTCCACGACGGCGGCGACCTCGGCGCGTTCCAGGTCGAGCTCATGATCGACCGCACGCTGCGCGCGGGGCTCCAGGGCAAGGTCAACGTCGCGCACGGCTTCGCGGTCGGCGACGTCCCGGCGTCGCGCCAGGCGGACCTCGTCGCCGCGATGGGCGAGGCGGGCATCACCATGACGACCGTCGCGCCGATCGGCGCCGCGCCCCTGCCCGTGCACGCGCTGCGCGCCGCGGGCGTCGCCGTCGGGCTCGGCACGGACGGGATCCGCGACCTGTGGTCGCCATACGGGACCGGGGACCTCCTCGCCCTCACGACGCAGCTCGCGCGCCTGTCCCGGTTCCGGTACGACGAGGAGCTCGTCACCGCGGCGCGCGTCGCGACGTCCGACGCCGCGCGCTTCGTCGGCCGCGACGTGCACGACCTCGTCGTCGGCGCGCCCGCGGACGTCGTCCTCGTGGACGCCGAGAACGTGCCCGACGCCGTCGTGCGCGCCCCGCGCCGCGCGCTCGTCGTGGCCGCGGGCCGGGTCGTCGCGCGCGACGGCGACGTGCTCGTCTGAGCCCTCCCCGAGGCGGGCCGTCGCCCGGCCGCGACCCGCGCGCGGCCGGGCGATGAGTTCGTGGGGCACCGGTCGTCTACCTCCACGACACCACGTACCGGGCGAACCGCCCACGACGCCGGAGGCGCACTCATGAGCACGCAGATCTTCGTCAACCTGCCCGTCAAGGACCTCGACGCCGCCAAGGCGTTCTACACGACCCTCGGGTACACGGTGAACGAGCAGTTCACGGACGAGAACGCGTCCTCGATCGTCCTCAGCGACACGATCTACGTCATGCTCCTCACCGAGGAGTTCGCGAAGCGGTTCACGAACAAGGCGATCGCCGACGCGACCGCCACGACCGAGGTCATCAACGCGCTGAGCGTCGGCACGCGCGAGGAGGTCGACCGCCTCGCCGACGCCGCGTTCGCCGCCGGCGCCATCCCGGTCAAGGACCCCCAGGAGGAGGGCGGGTTCATGTACTCCCGCAGCTTCGCCGACCTCGACGGCCACCAGTGGGAGGTCCTCTTCATGGACCCGACCGCGTTCGAGGGCTGACGCACCGCACGAGGTAGAGCGTCCGGTCTCGAGGTAGGACACGCGGGGTTCTACCTCGAGACCGGACGCTCTCTCTCGTGACGGTCGGTCTCGGGAATCGGGCGGGCGCGCGTGCCGTTGCCGCCATCATGCGAGCCATCACCTACTCCCGCTACGGCGGCCCCGACGTCCTCGAGACGACCGAGCTCCCGACCCCCAAGGTCGGGCCCGACTCCGTGCTCGTGCGCGTGCGCGCCGCGAGCGTCAACCCGGTGGACTGGAAGGTCCGCGAGGGCTACCTCGACCAGATCATGGACGTAGCCTTCCCCGTCGTCCCCGGCTGGGACGTCGCGGGCGTCGTCGAGCGCGTGGGCCTGGACACGCCCGAGCTCCAGGTGGGCGACGAGGTGTACGGGTACGTGCGCAAGGACGTCGTCGGAGGCGAGGTGTCGGGCGGGACGTTCGCCGAGCTCGTCGCGGCGCCGGTCCGCACGCTCGCGCGCAAGCCCGCGGCGTGGTCGTTCGAGGAGGCCGCCGCCGTGCCGCTCGCGGGTCTGACGGCATTCCAGACGATCCGGCGCGCGGGGGTCGCGGCGGGGCAGACGGTCCTCGTGCACGCCGCGGCCGGCGGCGTCGGGTCGTTCGCCGTCCAGATCGCCCGGGCGCTCGGCGCGCGCGTGATCGGGACCGCGTCCGAGCGCAACCACGACTTCCTGCGCTCGCTCGGCGCCGAGCCGGTCACGTACGGCGACGGACTCGCGGACCGCGTCCGGGCGCTCGCGCCCGAGGGCGTGGACGTCGTCCTCGACTACGTGGGCGGCGACGCGCTCGACACGGTGCCCCAGGTGCTGCGCGACGGCGGCACGGTCGCCTCGATCACGGAGGCCCGGGCGCGCGACGAGCTCGGCGGGCACTACGTGTGGGTGCGCCCCGACGCGGCGGACCTCGCGGAGCTCGCGCGCCTCGGCGAGGAGGGCGTCCTGCGTCCGGAGGTCGCGGAGGTGTTCGACCTCGCCGACGCCGCCGACGCGCACCGCGCGAGCCAGTCCGGCCACGTGCGCGGCAAGATCGTCGTCCGGGTCTGACCCCCGCGAGATCGACCCGAGCGTCCCCAGATCGACCCACCGAGGGTCGATCTCGGCCGCTCGGGTCGATCTCCTCGTCGTCAGGCGTCCGGGAGCTCGCGCAGCGGCGACGTGAGGTCGCCTCCCGCGTCGCCCGTGTTCACGGTCCCTCGGCGCTCGACGAGCACCGCGGAGGTCTCGACGTCGGCCCGCGGCCGGTGCTCGACGCCCCGCGGCACGACGAACAGGTCGTGCGGCCCCAGGACGACCGCCCGCTCGACGCCGTCCTCGCGCAGGTCGATCGTCAGCTCGCCCGCGAGCACGAGGAACAGCTCGTCGGTGTCGGGGTGGGTGTGCCAGACGAACTCGCCGCGCACCTTGACCACCTTGACGTCCTGGTCGTTGAGGCTCGCGACCCGGTGGGGCTGCCAGTGCCCGTCGAACGTGTCGAGGGCGGCGAAGAGGTTGCGCGCGTCGGTCATGTGCCCACCCTGCCACTCCCCTGCGCGCCGCGAGATCGACCCGCACGTCCGAGATCGACCCTCAGAGGGCCGACGTCGGAGCGCTCGGGTCGATCTCGCGGGTGAGCGGTGCCACGCTGGCACCATGTCCAGCACCGACGCCGCACGTCCGGGGGCCGCGTTCGGCCCCGAGGTCTACGCCGCCCGCCGCGAGCGCGCCGCCGCGCACGCCCGCGACGCCGGGCTCGCGGGGCTCCTCGTCTCGCCGGGGCCCGACCTCGCCTACTTCACCGGCTACGCGCCGCCGGACACCGAGCGCCTCACGCTGCTCGCCATCCCCGCGGGCGAGCCCGGCGCACGGGCCGGCGCGTCCGTCGTCGTGCCGCTGCTCGAGCGCGGCGACCTGGTCTCGGCCCCGGGCGCCGACGGGCTCGACGTCGTGACCTGGCGCGACGGCGACGACGAGCACGACGCCGCCGCACGCCTCCTCGACGGGACCGGCACCTATGCCGTCTCGGACTCGACGTGGGCGCTGCACGTGCTCGGTCTCCAGCGAGCCCTCCCGGACGCGCGGTTCACCGCGTTCACCGACGCCGTCCCGACGCTGCGCGCCCGTCAAGGACGCGCAGGAGGTCGAGCGCCTCGCCGCGGCGGGCGCCGCCGCCGACGCCGCCTTCGGCCAGATCCGCGAGGTCGCGTTCGCGGGCCGGCGCGAGCGGGAGGTCGCCGCCGACCTCGACCGGTTCCTGCGCGAGCACGGGCACGAGCAGGTCGACTTCACGCTCGTGTGCGCGGGACCGAACGGCGCCGACCCGCACCACGACGCGGGCGACCGGGTCATCGAGCCGGGCGACCTCGTCGTGCTCGACTTCGGCGGGCTCCGCGACGGCTACGGCTCGGACACGACGCGCACGGTCCTCGTCGACGGTGGCACCGACGACGCGCTCGCCGCGCAGCAGCGCGAGGTCTACGACGTCGTCCGCCGCGCCCAGCAGGCAGGGGTCGACGCCGTACGACCCGGCGCGACGTGCCAGGACGTCGACCGCGCGGCGCGCGCCGTCATTACCGACGCGGGCTACGGCGAGTTCTTCGTGCACCGTACGGGGCACGGCATCGGCACCACGACCCACGAGCCGCCGTACATGGTGGAAGGCGAGGACCGGCCGATCGAGCCCGGCATGTGCTTCTCCGTCGAACCGGGCATCTACCTGCCCGGACGGTTCGGCGTGCGGATCGAGGACATCGTCGTCGCGTTCCCGCCGGACGTGCCCGACGGCGCACGCCGCCTCAACACCTCGACGCACGACCTCCAGACCGTCCGATGAGGGACCCGGCGCGCTGGCCCGCCTACAACGCGGCCCAGCGCGGGCGGCCCGTGCGCGACCTGTGCCGCCGGGTCCTCGACCTCGCAGGCCCGGGCGACGGGCGCCTCGCGCTCGACCTGGGCTGCGGGGCGGGCGTCGAGACGGCCGCGATGCTCGACGCCGGGTGGCGCGTCGTCGCGCTCGACCCGGCCCCTGGGACCGGCGACCTGGTGCGTGAGGTCGTCGGGCCGGGCGACCGCGGTCGGCTCACCGTGCACGAGGCCGGCGCCGCGGACGTCTCCACCCTGGTCCGCCCCGCGGCCGTGCAGCTCGTCCACGCGAGCTACGCGCTCCCGCACCTGCCGCGAGCGGTGTTCGACGACGCGTGGCGGCAGGTCCGCGCCGCGCTCTCCCCGGGCGGGTGGCTCGCCGTCGACCTGTTCGGCGACCGCGACTCGTGGGTCGGCGCGCAGGACGAGACCTTCCTGTCGCGCGCCGAGGTGGACGACCTCCTCGCCGGGCTGGACGTCGTGGTGCTCGACGAGGTCGAGGAGGACGGCGAGGCGTTCAGCGGGCCGAAGCACTGGCACACGTACGCCGTGGTCGCCCGAGCACCGGGCTGAGCGTGCACGCTCAGGCGGCGGCGTCCGCGGTCGCGCGCACCTTCTCGTTGCGGATGCCGACCCAGCTCAGCACGCCGCCGAGGACGAGCAGCGCCGCCGTGACGACGAGCGAGCGGTGGAAGCCGTCGAGATCGAGCACGCCGCCGACGATCACGCCCGCGAACGCGATGACGACCAGGCCCGCGACGCGGGACACCGCGTTGTTCACCGCCGAGCCGATCCCAGCGTCCGCTGCGGGGATCGAGCCGAGGATGGCGGACGTGAGCGGGGCCACGGTCATCGCGAGGCCGAGGCCGAAGAGCAGGAGACCCGGGAGGACCTGGGTGACGTAGACGGCGTCGTCGGTCGTCGTGAGCAGCAGCAGGTAGCCGGCCCCGCCGACGATCGGCCCGACCGTCATGAACAGGCGCGGGCCGTAGCGGCCCGCGAGCGCCCCGAACCGCGTGGAGAGCGCGAGGAGCACGAGGGTCACCGGGAGCTGGGCGAGCCCGGCGGCCGTCGCGCTGTACCCGCCGACCTGCTGCAGGAACAGCGTGACGACGAACCCGCCGAAGTAGAGCGCCCCGTAGATGGCGGCGGTCGCGAGGTTGCCCCACGCGAAGTTGCGCACGCGGAACAGGCGCGGCGGGAGCATGGGGTCGGGGGCGCGACGCTCCCACCCGACGAACACCACGAGGCACGCGACCCCGACGACGCACGGCCCCCACACCACCGGGCTCGCCCACCCGAACCGGCCCTGCTCGATGAGCGCGAACACGGTGCCGGCGAGCCCGACGGCGGCGAGCGTCGCCCCGGCGACGTCGATGCGGCGTCGCCCGTCTGGGCCGCCCGCGGCCCCCGGCTCCTCCGCAGCGGACCGCGGGACGCCGCGCAGCAACCACAGCGTCACCGCGACGGGGAGCACGTTGATCCAGAACACCCAGCGCCACGAGATGGTGTCGATGAGGATCCCGCCGAGCAGGGGGCCGACGAGCGACGCGGTGCTGGTCCACGCGGTCCAGGAGCCGATGGCACGGGACTGCCGCTCGCCGTCGAACGTCGAGATGATCATGGCGAGCGAGCTGGGCACGAGCAGCGCACCCGCGACGCCCTGGAGCCCGCGCGCGACGACGAGGAACAGCCCGTCGGGGGCGAGCGCGCACGCGACGGACGTCACCGCGAAGCCGACGAGGCCGATCGCCATGATGCGACGCCGGCCGTGGACGTCGGACAGCGAGCCCGCCAGGAGGATGAGCGCGCCGAGCGTGATCATGTACGCGTCGACGACCCACTGCTGCAGTGCGAGACCCGTGACCGGCCCGGTCGTCAGCTCGGCGGAGATCGCGGGCAGCGCGACGTTGACCACCGAGCCGTCCAGGAACGACACGAACGACGCGAGGACCGCGACCACCAGCACTCGCTGCTGCACCGTCACCGACCCACCGTACGACTCGACTCTCATGCCGTCCCGACCGAGGCGACCGGGACGGCGTGACGCGCGGTGCTCCGCGGGGCGGCCGATCGACACCATACCTAGAGGTAGGTATGGTGACAGCCATGACGACGACCGACGCCCGTGCGCGCCTCGTCGCCGCCGCGCAGGAGCTGTTCTGGGCCCAGGGCGTCGGCGCGACCAGCCCGCGCGAGGTCCTCGCCGCGAGCGGCGTGGGCCAGGGCAGCCTCTACCACCACTTCCCCACCAAGCACGACCTCGCCGCGGCGGCCGTCCACGCCACGACGACCGCCGGGCTCGACGCGGCGCACCGCGACCTCGACGCTGACGGGACCGCCGTCGAGCGCCTCGTCCGCTACCTCGAACGGCCGCGGCCCGCGCTCGCCGGGTGCAAGGTCGGGCGCCTCGTGAGCGACCAGGCCGTCATGGACGACGCCACGCTGGCGGCGGAGGTCCGGACCTACTTCCGCGGGCTCGTCGACCTGGCCGCCGCCGTCCTGGCGGAGGACGGGCTGCCCGACGACGCCGCCCGCGACCGCGCGCTCGCCGCCGTCGCGATCGTGCAGGGCGGGTACGTCCTGGCACGCGCCCTCGACGACCCCGACGCGATGACCGCGGCAGCCCGCGGGTTCGTCGCGCTCCTGGACCCTCGACCCGCCGACCCGCCGGAGGACGCATGACCGCCGCACCCGACCGCCCGTCCCTGCGCGAGCGCCTGCGCGCGCTGCCGGTGCTCGGCGCCGACCTGCCCGGCCTCGACGTCGACGCGGCACCCGACGAGCCCAGCACGCTCTTCGTCGACTGGCTCCTGGAGGCGATCGACGCCGGTCTGCCGGCACCGCACGCGGCAACCCTCTCGACCGCCGACGCGAGCGGCCGGGTCGACGCCCGGACGCTGATCCTCAAGGACGTCGACGGCGACGGCTGGGTCTTCGCCACCCGCGCCGACTCGCCCAAGGGCCTGGCGCTCGCGGAGAACCCGAACGCCGCGCTGACGTTCTTCTGGCGCGAGCACGGCCGCCAGGTGCGGGTGCGCGGTCCGGTGGTCCCGCTCGGCCCCGACGCGTCCGCCGCCGACTTCCTCGCGCGCTCCGACGCCTCCCGCGCGACCGCGCTCGCGGGACCGCAGAGCGACCCGCTCGCGTCGCAGGACGCGTACCGGACCGCGTGGGACGCGGCGCTCGCACGGGTCCGCACCGAGCCCGGACTCGTCCTCGACGCGTGGACCGCGTACGCGCTGGAGCCCACGAGCGTCGAGTTCTGGGCGTCCTCGCCCGAGGGCCAGACCCGCCTCCGCTACGCCGCGGCCGCGGACACCCGGACCGCAGCACCCCCCACCTGGACGAAGGAGCTCCTGTGGCCCTGACCGGAACCAGCCCGCTCGCGCTCCCCGACGTCGAGGACGCGCGCCACGACGCACGGTCCGCGCTCGCCGCCGTCACCGCCGCGACGCGCACCCTCGGCGACGACGGCCTCGCCGGCCCCTCGACCCTTCCCGGCTGGTCGCGCAGCCACGTGCTCGCGCACGTCACGGCGATCGGCGAGGCCATGGCCCGCCAGGCGGAGCACGCCGCCCGCGGCGCGCTCGTCGAGGTGTACGACGGCGGAGCCGCCGGCCGCGAGGCCGGCATCCAGGCGGGCGCGGGCCGGTCCGTCGCCGCGCACGTCGTCGCGCTCGAGGCGCTCGCCGAACGCCTCGACGCCGCGTGGCCGGAGCCCGGGTCGTCCGGGTGGGACGCCCCCGTGACCTACCGCGACGGGACCGTCGCCGACGCGCTCGTCGCATGGTGGCGCGAGGTCCGCGTCCACGCCGTGGACCTCGACGCCGGGATCGGCCTCGACACCTGGCCGCGCTCCCTCGACCTCCACCTCCTCGACTTCCTCGGGGTCCGGCTCGCGGACGACGTCGTGGTCGAGCTCGCGAGCGAGCCCACCGTGCTCGGGGTGGGTCCGGGCGGCCTTCGCCTCGCTGCCGAACCCGGGATCTCTCCCGACTCGGAGACTCCCCTGGGGAGCGACCCCGGGTTCGACGCGCGAGCCGGTGTCGTCGTCCGGGGTCGCCTGACCGACGTCGCCGCCTGGCTCGCGGGCCGCGCCCCCGACGCCGCACCCCTCGCGTTCCGCTCCGGCGAACCGGTCGCCCTTCCCGAGATCAGCCCCTGGCCCTCCCCGTACTCGCCGCCGCGGTAGACCCGCGTCGGGGTTCGACGCGTGGCCGGGTCTCGGGCGCGAGCCGAACCCGCCGCTCGAGCGGCGGAGCCTCTGAGCCCTCCGCGACCTGCTCTCCCTCGGCGGACGGGGGTCCCGGGGTGCGGGTGAGACGTCCGGCCTGTGCCGGTCGGGACGTTCGTCCCGCGAAAGTGTGACGCACGCCCGTGACGGAACGCACACTTAGTGCACTCTTTCACAAGCGTAGAATCGGAGCGTGTCGAGTCGAGCGAGCAACCCCGCAAGCAGCGCAGACCAGATCGACGTAGCCCTCATCGGCGGTGGCATCATGAGCGCCACGCTGGGAGCCCTCCTCAAGGTCCTGGAGCCTTCCTGGACCGTGCGCATCTACGAGCGTCTGGACGCCGTGGCGCAGGAGTCGTCGAACCCGTGGAACAACGCCGGGACCGGCCATGCCGCCCTGTGCGAGCTGAACTACACGCCGGAGAAGGCGGACGGCTCGATCGACATCACCAAGGCGGTGAAGATCAACGAGCAGTTCGAGGTGTCGCGCGAGTTCTGGCACCACCTGCTCACCACCGGCGCCCTCCCCCAGCCCGCGAGCTTCATCTCCCGCACGCCGCACATGACATTCGTGCGCGGCGCGGAGAACGTCGACTACCTGCGCCGCCGGTTCGAGACGCTGCGCCGGCACCCGCTCTTCAGCGAGCTCGAGTTCAGCGACGACCCGGCCGTGATCGCCGAGTGGGCCCCGCTCCTCGTCGCGGAGCGCGACGGCGACGAGCCGGTCGCGGCGACGCGCGCGACGAGCGGCACGGACGTCGACTTCGGCGCCCTCACGCAGCAGCTCGTCGACTACCTCGTCTCGCAGGGCACGCAGCTCTACCTCGAGCACGAGGTGAAGAACCTCAAGAAGACGAAGGACGGCCGCTGGCGTCTGACGGTCAAGGACCGCTCGTGGAACGCCCCGAAGCGCCGCTCGACGGTCGAGGCGCGGTTCGTGTTCGTCGGCGCGGGCGGTGGCGCCCTGCCGCTGCTCCAGGCCGCGGGCATCCCCGAGGCCAAGGGTTACGGCGGCTTCCCCATCAGCGGCGAGTTCCTGCGCACCGACAGCCCCGAGCTCGTCGCGCAGCACCAGGCCAAGGTGTACGGCAAGGCCGACGTCGGCTCCCCGCCCATGTCCGTCCCGCACCTGGACACGCGCGTCGTCGACGGCAAGACGTACCTGATGTTCGGCCCCTATGCCGGGTTCAGCCCCAAGTACCTCAAGAAGGGCAAGTACCTCGGGCTGTTCACGTCGCTGCGCCTGCACAACCTCGGCTCGATGGTCGGTGCGGGCCTGAAGAACCTCGACCTCACCCAGTACCTGGTCGGCCAGCTCCTGGCGAGCCCGGAGACCAAGTTCACGGCGCTCCAGGGCTTCATGCCGACGGCGCACCCCAAGGACTGGGAGACCATCACCGCCGGCCAGCGCGTGCAGGTGATCAAGAGGGACAAGGACGGCAAGGGCGTCCTCGAGTTCGGCACCGAAGTCATCGCCGCCGGCGACGGCTCCATCGCGGGCCTGCTCGGGGCCTCGCCGGGCGCGTCGACCGCGGTCCCCGCGATGATCGACCTGCTGGAGCGCTGCTTCCCCGCGCGCTTCACCAAGTGGCGCCCCGAGCTCGCGACGATGATCCCGAGCCTCGGCCACGCCCCCTGGGAGGCCGAGGAGCTCGAGGGTCTCGACCAGCTCACCGGCGGCGCGGACGTCGACGCGGTCGGCTCGCGCGCCTGACCAGGATCTGACGCCCCTCCCCCACGACGGCCCGGACCTCCACGAGGTCCGGGCCGTCGCGTCTCTGTCGCCACGTCTCTGTCGCCCCCTCTCTGTCGCGGCGTCTCTGCAGCCGCCTCCTTGCCGTCCTGGCCGTCTCGCGTCCGTCGTCGTGCGTTCGCCGCGGGCACCGACCGCGTCAGCGCGGGAGCGGCACGCGCCGCGCCGCGCTCGGCGGACGCCGGTTCGACGTCGGCGGCTCGGCGAGCGTCGCCGACGCCTGCGCCGGGGCACCCCGCACGCCGTCGCGCACGGCAGGGTTCGGGACGACGCGCCGCAGGACGAGCTCGGCCGCGACCGCGTGCGGGTCGACGTGCGCGCCCTGCGCGTCAGGGCGCGAGGCCGCCGCCCGCAGGTCGGCGTCGAGACGCTGCGCGTCGCGGTCCGGGCGCTCGCCGTCGACCGACCGGTCGCCCCACGCGCCGGCACCGGGCCACGCGCCGTCGGACCCCGCGGGGAACCACGGTCGCGCGGGGTCCTCGCGCCGCACCGCGAGCGCCGCGACGGTCGGGCCGACGACGAGGAGAAGAACCACCACACCCCAGAAGATGTCCATGCCCCCACCCTTCCGCCGGGCGGCTCCGCCGACGAGTGGCAGGACTGACACCTCTCGACAAGATCCCGCCACGGGCGTAGCGTGCCGTGCATGGTGCACTCCGTCGCTGCCGTCGTGTGCGATGGCCTGGCCCCGTTCGAGTTCGGCGTCGTATGCGAGGTGTTCGGCCTCGACCGGAGCGAGGACGGCGTCCCGCCGTTCGACTTCCGCGTGTGCGGCCCGGTCGCCGGGTCGCCCGTCCGCACGTCGGTCGGCGCGCAGGTCGTCCCCGACCACGGGCTCGACGCGACGGACGACGCCGACCTCCTCATCGTCCCGGCGATCCGCATCGGCTCGCACTACCCGCCCGAGGTGCTGGACGCGGTCCGACGCGCGTCGGACCGCGGCGCGCTGCTGCTGAGCGTGTGCTCCGGGGTGTTCGTGCTCGCCGCGGCCGGCGTGATCGAGGGGCGGCGCGTCACGACCCACTGGATGCACGCCGACGAGCTGCGTCGCCGGTACCCGAGCCTGGACATCGACCCGGACGTGCTGTTCGTCGACGACGGCAACCTCGTGACGAGCGCCGGGACCGCAGCGGGGATCGACGCGTGCCTGCACCTCGTGCGGCGCGAGCTCGGGGCCAAGGTCGCGAACACGATCGCGCGGCGCATGGTCGTGGCGCCCCAGCGCGAGGGCGGTCAGCGCCAGTTCATCGAGCGCCCGGTCCCGGAGTGCGAGGAGGACTCGTTCGCCGAGCTGCTGGAGTGGATGACCGAGCACCTCGACGAGTCGCTCACGGTGCGCGACCTGGCGCGCCGGGCCCACACGTCGGAGCGGACGTTCGCGCGTTCGTTCGTCGCCCAGACGGGCACGACGCCGCTCGCGTGGCTGACGTCGCAGCGCGTCGCGCACGCGCAGTCGCTGCTCGAGGAGTCGTCGCTCGACCTCGAGGAGGTCGCGCGGCGCTGCGGTTTCGGGTCGGCGGCGCTCCTGCGCCACCACTTCCGGCGCGCGGTCGGCATCACGCCGACGGAGTACCGCCAGACGTTCCGCTTCGCCGCCTGACCACGACGCCGCCCGTCCGGCTCCTGCGCGAGTTCTTCACGTGACGCGCTCGCATGCGCAACCTACGGTCCCGTAGGGTGGGGGTCATCTGCAGCACGAGCACCCGCTCACCTCCGCGGCTGGGAAGTCGACACCGACACCCTGCGAGGCCGCACATGACCTCTGCCGCAGTGCGCCCGGGCTTCCGGGCCACCCGTCCCCGCACCGACGAGCCGGGCGCCGTCACCAGCACGTACAGCGCGCTGTCGCGCACCGTGCGCGACGCCGGCCTGCTCCACCGGACGCACGGCTACTACCTGTGGACCCTCGCCGTGCTGACGCTCGCGCTCGGCGGCGCCGTCGCCGGGTTCGTCCTCCTCGGCGACTCGTGGTTCCAGCTCCTGATCGCCGGGGCGCTCGGCCTGATCTTCACCCAGTTCGCGTTCGTCGCCCACGAGGCGTCGCACCGGCAGGTCTTCGCGTCCGGCCCGGCGAACGACCTCCTGGGTCGCATCCTCGCGAACGGCGTGGTGGGGATCAGCCACTCGTGGTGGATGAACAAGCACACGCGCCACCACGCGAACCCCAACCAGCGCGGCAAGGACCCGGACATCGCCCCGGACGTCGTCGTCTTCCTCGACGAGGACGCCGCCGCCGCGAAGGGCTTCCGCTCGGTGATCAACCGCTACCAGGGGTGGCTGTTCTTCCCGCTCCTCACGCTCGAGGGCCTCAACCTGCACGTCCAGGCGTACCGCTCGCTCCTCGCGGGTGGCCGGACGCGCGGCAACGTCCGCGACCGGGTCCGCGAGCTCGTCATCCTCACGCTGCGCCTGTCGCTCTACGTGGGGGCGATCTTCTGGTTCCTGCCGCTCGGCATGGCGTTCGCGTTCCTCGGCGTGCAGCTCGCCGTGTTCGGCGTCTACATGGGGGCGTCGTTCGCGCCCAACCACAAGGGCATGGCGATCATTCCCGAGAACGCGAAGATCGACTTCCTGTCCAAGCAGGTCCTCACGTCGCGCAACATCCGCGGCGGCTGGTGGATGAACGTCCTCATGGGCGGGCTGAACTTCCAGATCGAGCACCACCTCTTCCCGAGCATGCCGCGTCCCCACCTCGCGCGGGCGCGGGAGATCGTGCGCGAGCACTGCGCGAACCTCGGCCTGCCCTACACGGAGACCAGCCTCGTCCAGTCGTACGGCATCGTGGTCCGCTACCTCAACCGCGTGGGGCTCTCGGCGCGCGACCCGTTCGACTGCCCGATGTTCCGCCAGCTCCGCAAGGTCTGACGGGACAGAGGCGTGCCGCCCGGGCCCTCAGGTCCGACGACGCCCGGGCCGGTCAGGCCGACGCCGCGTGCCCGTGCCGCCAGTACCCGACGAAGTCGACGTGCGCCTTGGGCACGCCGCGGTCGTTGACGAGGTGGCGGCGCACCCCGGTCGCGAGCGTCGACTCCCCCACCGCGTACGCGTAGACGGGACCGGACGGCAGGTCGGCCGACCGCACCGCCTCGAGCGCCAGCGCGCCGGGCAGGAGCGCGTGCGGGTCGGTGCCCTCGGGCGCGGAGCCCTCCCGCACGACCCAGCGCAGCTCGACCCCGGCCGGGACGCGAAAGTCCTGCGCGTCCGCCGCCTCGGGGATCTCGACGATCGCGAGGCCGCGCGCGTCGTCGGGCAGCGACTCGCAGATGCCCGCGACCGCGGGCAACCCGGTCTCGTCGGCGACGACGAGGGTCCAGTCGTGCGGGACGCGCGGGTTGTACCCCACACCCTGGTCGAGCACGCCGACGCGGTCGCCCGGCCGCGCGGACAGCGCGAACGACGACGCGGGCCCGGCGTCCCCGTGGACGACGAAGTCGACGTCGATCTCGCGCAGGTCGGGCCGCGCGGCGCGCACCGTGTAGTTGCGGACCCAGGGCCGGCGCGCCTTGGGCGTCGCGAGGTACTGGACGTACCACATGCCCGACGTGCGCGTGGGCAGGCGCAGGGACTCCTGGTCGTCGCGGGCGAGGAACATCCGGAACCACTGGTCGAAGCCCATGGGTGTGAAGAGGTCCATGTCCTCGCCGCCGAGGGTCACCCGCACGACGTTCGGGCTCACCCGCTTGCTGCCCACCACGCTCAGCGTGACGACGTGCGCGTCGGCGGGCTTGACCATCTTGAACGTGGCCACCAGCGGCTCCTCGGGGTGCGGCCCGGGCCTCCCGGGCGGACGACGGCCCCGCGACCACGGTGACCGTAGGCAAGGCTATCCTCACCTGCGGGTCACCGTCGATGTGGCCGATCCCACACACCCCGTGACCCTCCCCGGTCCGGAGGCACCGCGCTCCGCTGGCATGCTCGACGCGTGGAGCTCCCCGTCGCCTGGTCCGTCGTCCTGCTCGTCGCCGCCGCGTGGAACCTGCTCATCTGGCCGCGGTTCCTCCAGCGCATCGCCAAGGACCCCCGCGCGCGGGACGCCGAGGGGCGCGCGACGCGCTTCCTCACGGTGCACGTCGTGCTCATCGCGGTCTCGCTCGTTCTCGCTCTGGCAGTCGGCGCGCTCGGCGTCCTCACGCTCGTCTGAGCCCGGCCAGCCGCTCCGGGTTCCGGAAGAGCAGGACGCGCACGACGCGCTCGCCGTCGTACTCGACGGACGCCGCCATCGCCGGCGCCCCCTCCACGGTCCACACCCCGCCCAGCGCGCCGTTGACCAGCGCCGGCTCGAAGGCCATCGCCGTCGTCTCGGGCTTCGCCGAGAGGCCCACGAGCATGCGCGCCACCTTGTCCGCCCCCGTCACGGGTCGCAGCGCCGCGCGCGCCTTCCCGCCGCCGTCGCTCACCACGACGACGTCCGGCGCGAGGACCTCGACGAGCGCGGTCGTGTCACCCGTGGCGCACGCGGCCATGAACCGCTCGACGGCGGCACGCTGCGCGTCGTCGGGCGGCGTGAACCGCGGGCGACGCGCCCGCACGTGCTCGCGCGCGCGGTGCGCGGTCTGACGCACGGACTCGGCCGAGCGGTCGAGGCCCTCGGCGATCTCGTCGTACGGGACGTCGAACACCTCGCGCAGCACGAACACGGCGCGCTCGAGCGGGCTCAGCGTCTCCAGCACGACGAGCAGCGCCATCGAGACGTCCTCCGCGCGCTCGACCTGCAGCGCGGCGTCCGGCGTCGTGAGGAGCGGGTCGGGCAACCACGACCCCACGTACGTCTCGCGGCGCGCCCGCAGCGCGCGCAGCCGGTCGAGCGCGAGCCGGGTCGTGACGCGCACGAGGTAGGCGCGCGGGTCCAGGACGTCGGACCGGTCCGCAGAGGACCAGCGCAGCCACGCCTCCTGGACCACGTCCTCGGCGTCGGCCGCGGAGCCCGTCATCTCGTAGGCGACGGTGAAGAGGAGCCGGCGGTGGGCGCTGAACGGTACGAGAACCGGGTCGGGGCCGCGACGGTCCGCGACGTCGTCGGGCGGCGCGGTCTCGGCGTCGTCGCTCACCCGGCCAGCCTGCCAGCCGTCGCCGCCGTGCGCAGCCCGCCGTCGAGCGGGACCTCGCAGCGGTCGCTGAAGCCCTGGCTGGACAGGCCGAGGGCCGCGTTGATCCGGCTGCGCAGGTTCTCCAGCGCGACGACGGCGGTGAGCTCGACGAACGCGGGCTCACCCAGGTCGTCGACCAGCGCGGCCGCGAGCTCGTCCGTCACCGTCGGCGGGGTCGCGGTGGCCGCCTCGGCGTACTCGAGCACGCGCCGCTCGACGGCGGTGTACGCGTCGCTGTCGCGCCACGCGGGCACGTCGTGGAGCTTGCGGGGGTCGACGTCGCCGTGCTCCGACTCCCAGTAGCCGAAGTCGACGCACCACGAGCAGCCGATCTGCACCGCGGACGCCATGACCGCGAGCGCCGAGAGCGTCGGGTCGAGCGTCCGCCAGCGCGCGGCCCCGGCCTCGAGGACGCAGTACGTCGTCGCGACGCGCGGGTCGTGCCCGATGGCGGCGAGCGGCTCGAGCACGGCGCCGTACCGCCGGCGCGAGAGCGCCGCGAGCGTGCGGTTGAGCAGGGTCCGGGGCGGGTCGAGCGAGATGCGGGCCACGAGGGTCTCCTTCCGTCAGCCGGCGCGGTGCGCGCCGGTCGAGCGCGGGGTCGACCATCCAGACGCGCGCCGCGGGCCGCGCGTGACACGCACGCGCGTGACCTGCGTCACGGCCGGTGCGCGCGCTTCTCGTTGCCCCGCCGGTAGTTCCCCGTCGCCCGCGCGAGCAGGAGCTGGACCTCGACCTCGTCGTCGCGCGCCTCGGCCCGCTCCAGGGCCGCGACGAGGCGGTCGGCCGCCGCCCCCGCGACCGTGACGACGACGCGACCGCCGCGCGCGACCCGGACGCGGCCGTCCTTGGTCACCTGGTGGTCGAACGGGTCGGGGAACGGGTCGGGGGGTGTGCGGTCGCTCGTCATCCCGCCACGCTAGGGCGCGTCGGACGACGCGCGCACCGCCTTTTGCCCGGCGTGCGGTCGCACGAGGTTCGCGAGCGGCGAGTAGCGCGGCACCCAGCGCGCGAGAGCCGCCGCGGACCCCGCGCCGAGGAGCGACGTCGCCCAGACGCCGGCCGCGAGCGACCCCAGCGCGGCCCCCGCCGAGAGCACGAGGGGGCCCAGCGCGTCGCCGGTGTCCTGGAAGAGCCGCCACACGCTGAGGAAGGTCGGGCGCACGTCCGCGGGGGCGACGTCGGCCCCGAGCGTCATGACGATGCCCGACCCCATCCCGTTGCCGACCCCGAGCACGGCCGCGACGACGGTCACCGCGCCCACCGTGTGGGCGAGGGGCAGGAGCGCGAGCCCGGCGGCCATGGTGAGCATCGACGGCACGGCGACCCACAGGCGCCCGAACCGGTCCATGACCTTGCCCGCCGGGTAGAACAGCAGCATGTCGAGCGCGCCGGAGACGCCGAAGACCAACGACGTCACCTCCGCGTCCAGCCCGAGGTGCTCGCCCCAGAGCGGGATGACGGTCTGGCGTGCCCCGCGGACGGCGCTCACCAGGAGGATCGCGACGCCGAGGGTCGCGAAGAGGCGCCGGTGCTCACGAGCGACGGCGGCGATCGTGACGCGTGGGCCGCTCGACGCACGGCTCACCCGGGACCTGGCCCGACCGTCGCGCTCGCTCCCGTCCGGGCGCACGACGGCGAGCACCGCCACCGCGGCGAGCGCCGCCCCGGCCCCGAGCCAGTACGCGCCCCGCACGTCCGTCGCCGCGATGACCGCGGCACCGGCGAACGGGCCGAGGAACAGTCCGATGCGGTGCACCCCCGCGAGCGTGGACAGGACCCGCGCCCGCCGCAGCGGCGGGGTGATCTCCGTGAGGTACGCCTGCCGGGCGAGGTTGAAGACGGCGGTCGACGCCCCGAGCGCGAGGACCCCCACGGCGAGGCCCCACAGGCTCGGCGTGAGCGCGACCCCCGTGAACGCCGCCGCGGCGACGCCGCCCGCGAGGAGCATCGCCGCGCGGTCGCCGAGCCGCTGGGCGAGCGCCCCGGCCGGGAGGTCGAACAGGATCTTGCCGATCGGGACGAGCGCGGCGATCAGCCCCGCGACCGTGAGGCTCGCGCCGCGACCGGTCGCGGTGACCGCGACCACGGGCAGCATCGCGCCGATGCCGATCTCGAGCACGAGGGTCGGGACGAACGCGCCGAGGACGACGCTGCGGAGCGGGAAGAGCGGCGCGTCGGTGCCCGCCGGGGCGGTCACCGCACCTCCGCCGCGGCCTCGACGCCCACCGGCTCGTCGTCGGGCCGCGTCACCTCCGCCCCGCGGCACGCGGGAGCGTCGGCGAGGAGCTCGAGGAGCTGGGGCGCGGCGGAGGCCGTGCTGTCCCAGCGTCCGGTCACCACGGAGACGACCCAGCTCGGCGCGCCGCCCTCCGGCAGCGGGATCGTCACGAGGCGCTCGGCCTGCGGCTTCGCGGCCACGTGGCGGGGCACGAGGGCGATGCCGAGACCGCGGTCGACGAGCTCGAGGAGCGTGTGCACGTCGTTGACCGAGCACCGCACGCGCCGGTGGACGCCGTGCGCCGCGCACGTGGCGTCGTTGACGGGACGCGCACCCCACGACGGGTCGAAGTCGACGAACTCCTGGCCGGAGAGGTCGGCCCAGTCGACCCTGCCCCGCGCGGCGAACGGGTGCTCCGGGGCGCACACGAGCACGAGCGGCTCGCTGCCCAGCACGGTCTGCGACAACGACCCCAGGTGCTCGGTGGTCGCGACGAACGCGACGTCGAGGTCGCCCTCGCGCACGCGTGCGAGGAGGTCGTGCGAGCCGGCCTGCGCGAAGTGGATCTCCACCTGGGGGTAGCGGCGGTGGAAGCGCTCGAGCAGCGTGGTGACGTCGAGGACGCCGAGGCACTGCTCCGAGCCGACCCGCAGCGAGCCGGACAGGGCGCGCGTCGCGCGGACGACCGCGTCGCGCCCGGCGGCCGCCTGCGCGAGCATGGAGCGTGCGTGGGGCAGCAGCGCCAGGCCCGCCTCGGTGGGCTCGACGCGGCGGGTCGTGCGCGTGAACAGGCTCGCGCCGAGCTCCTCCTCGAGGCTCCGGACCGCGGCGGACAGGCCCGACTGCGAGACCCCGACGAGCTGGGCGGCCCGGGTGAACTGGCGCTCGTCCGCGAGCGCGACGAGGTACTCCATCTGACGAAGATCCATTGACCACTCGCACTTCTCTATATGACAACTACTAGTTGTTGGACTTCTAGGTTATCGCTTCCTAGGCTCGAGCAGTGCCGGGTCGGTCGTCTCGTCCCGCCCGGCGCCCGCCTCGCCGGCGGCGACGTCCCTTCTACCCCTGACCCCGTGAGGAAGTCCCCCATGCAGCAGCGCAGTCTCGGATCCCGGACGGTCTCCGCGATCGGTCTCGGCGGCATGCCGATGTCGATCGAGGGTCGCCCGGACGAGGCCCGGTCCGTCGCGACGATCCACGCCGCGCTCGACGCGGGCGTCACGCTGATCGACACGGCCGACGCCTACCACCTGCACGCCGACGAGGTCGGGCACAACGAGGAGCTCATCGCGCGCGCCCTGCGCTCCTACGGCGCCGACACGTCCGGCGTCCTCGTCGCGACCAAGGGCGGTCACCTGCGCCCCGGCGACGGCACCTGGACCCGCGACGGCGACCCGGCCTACCTCAAGCGGGCCGCGAAGGAGTCCGCCCGCCGGCTCGGCGTCGACGCGATCGGCCTCTACCAGTTCCACCGGCCCGACCCGGCCGTCCCGTACGCCGACTCGGTCGGTGCGCTCGTCGAGCTGCTCGACGAGGGCGTGATCGAGCAGGCGGGGATCTCCAACGCCGACGTCGCGCAGATCGACCTCGCGCACGAGCTCCTCGGCGGCCGCCTCGCGTCGGTGCAGAACCAGTTCTCGCCCCGCTTCCGGTCCAGCCAGGGCGAGCTCGAGCACTGCGCGGCGCTCGGCGTCGCGTTCCTGCCCTGGAGCCCGCTGGGCGGCATCACGAACGCCGCCGAGCTCGGCGCGCGCCACGCCGTCTTCCAGGAGGTCGCCGACGCGCACGGCGTGAGCGTCTACCGGGTGACGCTCGCGTGGGAGCTCGCGCTCGCGCCCGTCGTGATCCCCATCCCAGGCGCCTCGCGGCCCGCGTCGATCCTCGACTCGGCGGGCGCCGCCGACGTCGTCCTCACCCCGGAGGAGGTCGCGCGGCTGTCCGCCGCGTGACGTCCACCGCGTCCCCACCAGCGAAGGAGCTCAGCGGTGAAGACCTTCACCCTCCCCGGCACCGACCTCGTCGTCCCGGACGTCGTGCTCGGCCTCATGCGCATCCAGGACAAGACCGACGACGAGGTCCGCACGCTCGTGCGCACGGCCCGGGACGCCGGGATCACCTTCCTCGACCACGCCGACGTCTACGGCACCGACCTGCACGGCTGCGAGCGCCGGTTCGCCGAGGCGCTCGCCCTCTCCCCCGCCGAGCGCGCGGAGTGGGTCATCCAGTCCAAGGCCGGGATCGTGCGCGAGGGCCCGTACTTCGACTTCTCCTACGAGCACCTCGTCGCGTCCGTCGAGGGTTCGCTCGACGCGCTGCGCACGGACTACCTCGACATCCTCCTGCTGCACCGGCCCGACGCCCTCGTCGAGCCCGAGGAGGTCGCGCGCGCGTTCTCCGACCTGCACGCCGCGGGCAAGGTGCGCGCGTTCGGGGTCTCGAACCACACGCCGGGGCAGATCGAGCTGCTGCGCCGGTACGTCGAGCAGCCGATCGTCGCGAACCAGCTCCAGCTCTCGATCACGCACGCGCCGATCGTCGCGCAGGGCGTCGCGGCGAACATGCAGGGACTCGACCAGTCGATCAGCCGCGACAGCGGGATCCTCGACTACTGCCGCCTGCACGACATCACCGTCCAGGCGTGGTCGCCGTTCCAGGCGGGGTTCTTCACCGGCGTCTTCCTCGGCTCGGAGAAGTACCCCGAGCTCAACGCCGTGATCGACCGGCTCGCCGCGCAGTACGACGTGCCGCCCATCGCGATCGCGACCGCCTGGATCACGCGACACCCGGCACGGATGCAGGTCGTGCTCGGGACCACGAACCCGGAGCGCGTCGCAGGCGCGGCCGTCGGCTCCGACGTGCCGCTCACGCGCGCCGAGTGGTACGAGCTGTTCCGCGCCGCGGGCTACACCGTCCCCTGACGGACGCTCCGCGCGGGGCGTCCCGCACGCCCGTGCCGAAGGTCACGCACGGGCCGTCCGGGCCGCCCCGCGGGGCGGTCTAGGCTCGTGCCGTGGCAACCTTCTCGGCAGTGACCCGGCAGCACATCCTCCAGGCGATCGCGGACTGGGACGACCGGGGTCGGGACGCGTTCCTCGGGGTCTACGGCTTCACCGCCAGCCCCGGGACGCCTCTCCTGCACGAGGACCGGGCGTACGACGCCCAGGCGATCCTCGGCGTCGCGCATCGCTACGCGACCGGGCGCGTGGCGACGGCCGAGGAGTTCCGCAACAGCCCCGTCGGCGTCGCCGACCTGCTCCGCAAGCGCGGGTTCGACGTGCCCGGCGCCGCCCCTGCGGCGCCGGCGCCGGCGCGTCGGACCGCGGCGAAGGCCGCCACCACGCCTCGCGCCCCCCGGCGCACCACGACGCCGCGCGCGTCCGAGCTCGAGAAGCCGCCGGCCGTGTGCCCCACGTGCTTCACGGTCCTGCCCGCGACGGGCATCTGCGACGACTGCGGCTGAACCGGGTCCCCCGACGCACGACGAAGGGGCGCCGTCCGACCGGACGGCGCCCCTTCGTCGTGGGTCCGCGGCGGGACCGGGTCAGTTGACCTCGGACGGGTGGGCGCTCACGCGGCCCGAGCCGTCACCGGTGTCGAGGGCGTCGATCGCGGCGATCTCGTCGGCCGTGAGCTCGAAGCCGAAGAGGTCGAAGTTCTCCGCCATGCGCTCCTTGCGCGACGACTTGGGGAACACGATGAAGCCGCGCTGCAGGTGCCAGCGCAGGACCGCCTGCGCGGGGGTCACGCCGTGGGCGGTCGCGGCGTCGACGACGGCCTGCCGCTCGAACAGCGGGTACTTGCCCTGGCCGAGCGGGCCCCACGCCTCGATCTTGGTGCCGTGCGCGTCCGCCCACGCGAGCACGTCGCGCTGCTGGTACGCCGGGTGCAGCTCGATCTGGTCGACGGCGGGGACGACGCCCGTGTCCGCGACGATCCGGTCGAGGTGCTCCGGCAGGTGGTTCGAGACGCCGATCGAGCGCGCCAGGCCGGCGTCGCGGATCTCGACGAGCTTGGCCCACGCGTTCGTGTACTGGTCCTGCGCGGGCGCCGGCCAGTGCGTGAGGTAGAGGTCGACGAACTCGAGGCCGAGCTTGTCGAGGCTCTCGCGGATCGCGTCGTGCGGCTGCTCGCCGGACTGACGGTCGTTCCAGAGCTTCGTCGTGACGAAGAGCTCGTCGCGCGGGACGCCGCTCTTCGCGATCGCGGCGCCGACGCCCTCCTCGTTGCGGTAGATCGCCGCCGTGTCGATGTGGCGGTAGCCGATCTCGAGGGCCTCGCTCACGGCCTTCTCGGCCTCGTCCGGCGGCACGAGGAAGACGCCGAAGCCGAGCTGGGGGATGGTGTGCCCGGAGTTGAGCGTCACGGTCGGGACAGTGGGAGCGGTCATGCCCTCCAGCCTAGGAACGGGGCGTGCAGCCGTCCAACGACCGCGGGTCGTGCGACTCAGCGCTCCCGCTCATGAGTCCCTGACCTGCTGCGCGAGATCCGGGCTGGACTTTGTAGATCACGGTTTGGTTACATGGGCGCGGTCCTGACCACGAACGAACCGGAGCGCACCATGTCCCGAGGCCGCCACAGCGCAGCCCCCGCAGCTCCCGCACGCTCGTTCCGGCTCCCGGCGCGGCCCGCCCTCCCGGCACTCCCGGCGCGCGCCCTCAAGCTCCCGGCGCTGGCGCTCGTCGGGCTGCTCGGCGCGGGCGTCGTCGGTGCAGGGCCGCAGCCCGCCGAGGGCAACCCCGACCTCGCGCCGCTGAGCGTCGAGCCGGCCAGCGGATCGACCGTCGAGCGCGGGACCGGCGCCGCCAGCCGCTCGTCCGAGCGCACGGCTCCCCCGGCGGCAGCCCAGGAGGCCCCGCTCGTCGAGACCTCGGCGACGATCACCGTGGTCCCCGCCGCCGAGGTCGCCCCGGTCGTCCCCGTCGCCACCGGCCAGCTCTGGACCACCGACGCCGTCAACGTCCGCACCGGGCCGTCTGCCGACGCCGGGCGCGTCGCGACCGCCGCGTTCGGCACCGCCGTCGACGTCACCGGCACGACCGAGGGCGAGTGGAGCCAGGTCGTCTGGGACGGCGCCGCGGCCTGGATCAAGTCCAGCTTCCTCGCGGACTCCCAGCCGGAGGCGCCGGCGGCGACCGCCGCGAGCGGCGGGTCGGGCGCGAGCGGCATCTCCGACGCCGCCTGCTCGGTGAGCTCCGGGATCGAGTCCTCGCTCCGGTCCAACGCCCGTGCGGTCTACCGGGCGGTGTGCGCGATCTTCCCGCAGGTGACGTCCTACGGCGGGATCCGCCCGGGCGACAGCGGCGACCACGGCACCGGCCGCGCCCTCGACATCATGATCACGGGCGAGACGGGCTGGGAGATCGCGCGCTACCTCCAGGCCAACGCCGGCGCCCTCGGGATCACCTACCTCATCTACCAGCAGCAGATCTGGATGGCCGGAGACCCCGCGAGCGCGTGGTCCGGCATGGAGGACCGCGGCGGCACGACCGCGAACCACTTCGACCACGTGCACGTCAGCACGTCGTAGGCCACGACCGCACGGTCACGGCACGACGTTGGAGAACAGCCTCCTGCCCAGGGCGTCCACGTCCGACCCGTCACGGGTCAGCCCCACGTAGCCGCCGCGCTCGACGACGAAGACGTCGGACGGGACCGCGGCCGTCAGGCGCGACACCCAGGAACGCTCGTGGTGAGAGACGACCACCTGGACGCCGTCGGCGACCAGCCGCAGCACCACGTCGACGAGCCCGGGGTGCGCGGGCAGCGGAGCAAGGCCGTCCTCGTCGTCGTACCCGGCGTCCTCCGGGCCGGACCCGCCCGAGAGCTTGAGCGACCGCAGGTGCGGCACGTGCGTGAGGAACGCGCCGTCGGCGCCGTCGAGGCTCAGTGACAGCCGCTCGACGGCGGTGTGCCGCAGTGCGGTGAGGTCGGCACCCCGGGTCGTGCCGAGCAGGTGCAGCTCGGTGAGCGCGGGCAGCTGGGACAGCGCCTCGACGCCCGTGAGGTCGGGGCTGCCAGGGCCACCGGTGACGTTCACGTCCAGCCGCTGGAGATCGGTGCACTCCGCCAGGGGCGCGAGGTCCGCGCGCTCGGTGAGGACCATGCGGAGGCCCGTGAGTCCCTGCACCGCGCCGATGCCCTCGACGGACGGGCACGCACCGAGCTGGAGCACGGCACCCCCGGGGCGGAACATCGTCGCGGCGAACTCCCGCCGGTCGAACCTCCCCCACGCGCGGTGCAGCTCCGCGAGCTCGACGTCGGGGTAGCCGTCGCGCGCGTACCCGGCGAGCACGTCGAGCGCCGCGGGGGTCCCGATGCTTCCCAGCGCCCGGAGGGCCACCCGCCGCTCGGCCGCCCGCTGCCCCGGGCGTGCCGCGAACCACCGGGGGTCCGCGCCGGGACGAGCCGCGAGCCACGACGCCACCTGCGCCACCTTCTCGGGGAGCGCCGGGACGTCGCTCCTTGCGGTCGCGAGCGGCACGTCAGGAGCCTCAGCCGACGCGGGAGCCGCCGGCACGGACCCCAGCGCCGCCGCGTGCTTCGCGGCCGCCCGGCGGATCGTCGCGATCTTCGGAGCGCCCCGCAGTGCGGTCTCGGCGGGGAGCCGGTCGAGGACGGTCACGTCCGCCCGGGCCGCGAGCGCGAGGAGCGCCCAGAGCGTCCGTGCGTCGAGCGCCTCCGCGAGGCTCGACGCGTCGAGACCGGCAACCGCCCTGAGTCCCGGGTCCTCGAACACCCGCAACGCCGCACGCTCCAGCGCGGGGTCACTCGGGAGGCGCACGGCCCCTTTGATGGCGTTCGGCTGATTCGAGTAGCGGTCGAACCGGGTCAGCACCTGCTCGGCGCGTGGTGCGCCGATCGCGTCCGCCAGCACGGCGAAGACGCCTGTCGAACCCGGCATGCGAGCCTCCGCTTCCCGTGGGGACCATCCAGCCGCCGGACGGCAGGACGGGCGGGGCGGACCCTACCGGTCGGGCCTCATGCCGCCGAGGCGCGCCGAACAGGAGAGCGAGAGCGACGACCCGACGCAGCGCAGAAACACGAAAGCGGGGCGCCGAAGAACGACGCCCCGCTTCGATCCGGTGGAGCTGAGGGGACTCGAACCCCTGACCCCCTGCATGCCATGCAGGTGCGCTACCAGCTGCGCCACAGCCCCGTGGATCTGCGAAGATCCTGGTCAAACACTGGATGAACACTCCCCCGGCCGGTTTCCCGTCCTGCGGAGCGTCGCTAGTCTACGCAGAAACCGGCTCCAGATTCCAATCCGGTCCCGCGTTCCACTCGTCGAGCGGGAACCCGGCGCCGACGTTGTGCGCCACGAGCCGCCACGCGGGCGTCGCGGCGCGCGCGGAGCGGTGCAGGTGGGACCAGTGGACGTTGTGCAGGCCGGAGATCCCGCGCCAGCCCTCGGGGTCCAGCCCGAGCAGCGCGGTGACGGCGAGCGTGATGGCGGCGCCGTGGGACACGACGACGAGCGTGTCGTCGTGCTCCAGCTCCTCGACGTGCTCGGTGACGGCCTCCACGAGGCGCGCGGCCACGGCGGCCTTGGTCTCGGCGCCCGCGCGCGTGGGCTCCTCGCCCCGGCGCCACGCCGCGTACTCCTCCGGCCACCGCTCGGCGATCTCCGGGCCGGTCAGGCCCTCCCACTCCCCGAAGCCGCGCTCGCGCAGCCGAGGGTCGAGCAGGACGTCCGCGCCGATCGCGCCCGCGTACGCGCGCGCGGTGTCGGTGGCGCGCACGAGGTCCGACGCCACGACGCGCGTGGCGCGGTGCGCGCTCGCGAGCGCCTTCGCGCCGTGCTCGGCCTGCCACTGCCCGACGCCGTCGAGCGGGATGTCGACCTGGCCCTGCAGGCGCATCCCGGCGTTGTACGCCGTCCGGCCGTGGCGCAGGAGGACGAGCGTGCCGGCGCTCACGCCAGGGGCTCCCCCGAGAGGCGGATGGCGCCGTCGCTGCGGGTCGTGTCGTCGGCGTCGTCGGCCGTGCCGTCGCCGCCGCGCGCGTCCTCGGGGAGCTCGACGACGGGGCAGTCCTTCCACAGCCGCTCGAGCGCGTAGTAGACGCGGTCCTCGGAGTGCTGCACGTGCACGACGACGTCGCCGAAGTCGATGAGGACCCAGCGGGCCTCCTGCTTGCCCTCGCGGCGGATCGGCTTGGAACCCGCCTTGAACATCGCCTCCTCGACCGCGTCGACGATCGCGGAGACCTGGCGCTCGCTCGACCCGGACGCGATGAGGAACACGTCCGTGAGGACGAGCTGCTCGCTCACGTCGAGGGCGATGATCTCCTCGGCCTTGCGGTCGGACGCCGCCCGCGCCGCGATGACGGCGAGCTCTACGGCTCGTTCGGTGGCAGTCACGTGTCTCCGTTCGTGGTGCGGCCGCTCAGCGGCCGGTGTCGAGGGTGCCGGGGTCGTCCCACGACACGGCGGTCGCCGAGGCGCTCGTGTCCTCGGTGGCGAGACCGGGGTCGTCGCGCGAGACGAGCGTCCACACGAGCAGGCCGAGGACGAACGCCACGGCGACGAGGATGAGGTAGTGCAGCCACGTGTACGAGGGGCCGCGCGGCTCGTCGTCGAGGTCGTCGTCCGCCTCGCCGTCGAGCTCGTCGGCACGGCCGCGCACACGGGGGAAGAGGTCGTCGGACGAGCCGCCGACGGCGCGTGCCGCGGCCGCCGTCTCGCGCACGCCGCCGAAGGGAGGCGCGGGCTCGCGGCCCGCGCTCGCCGGCTCGGGCGCCGACCCGGACGTGATCGCCGACCACGGGAGCGCGGCTCCCGGGGCCTCGGCGGGCGCGGCCGCGGCGGGCGGAGCCGCCGGCCGCGCGGCGGCCGGCGTGCGCTCGGGCGCGGGCGCCGCGGTCGCACCCCACGGCGACGGAGCGGGCGCGGGAGACGGCGTGGCGGGGGGCGCGGCAGGTGCTGCCGCGGGAGCCGAGAAGGCCGACAGCCGCTGCGGCTGGGCCGGCGGCGCCTCGGGCGCTCCGACCCGGCCGACCGGCGCGGACCCGAAGCCACCCGCGGGAGCGGACGGCGTCGGGGGTCGGACGGGGCCGGTGGCGCCCGGCGCGGCGGGCCGCGACGGGCCCGCGGGCGGGCGGGAGCTCGTGCGCGTCGGCACCACGGGCGTCGGGACCGGCGGACGGATCGCGACCCGCTCCGCGGTCTCCTGCACCGGGGTGAGGCGACCCGTCTCGTCGAGGCCCCGCATGCCACCCGAGGCGGCCGGAGGACGGACGACGGACGGCTGCGACGGGAAGTCCGTCGGACCGGTGGTCTCGCGCAGGGTACGGCGCGACGGCGGCGGGGTCGCCGGGGCGGCGGGCCGCGCGGGAGCAGGCTGCTGCCACCCGCCGGCGCCGAGCGCCGGGGCGGGTGGAGGCGTGCCGGGCTGCGCGGACCGCTCAGCCGCGGCGGCCTGCTCGCGCTCGCGCATCTCGCGCCGCGTCAGCGGGCGGACGGGCTGCATGTTGCCGTTGTCACTCATCGTGCTGACCTCGATACAAACCGTGCTTGGCGATGTACTGGACCACGCCGTCCGGAACCAGGTACCACACCGGCTGGCCCGCCTCCGCACGCCGACGGCAGTCCGTCGACGAGATGGCGAGGGCCGGGACCTCGAGCGTGGTGACCCCGCCCGGCGGCAGACCCTCGACGCTCAGGCTGTGGCCCGGGCGGGAGACAGCCACGAAGTGTGCCATCTTCCACAGCTCGTCGGCATCCTTCCAGGTCAGGATCTGCTCGATCGCGTCCGCACCCGTGATGAAGAACAGCTCCGCGTCCGGACGCGCGGCCCGCAGGTCGCGCAGCGTGTCGACCGTGTAGGTCAGTCCCGGCCGGTCGACGTCGACCCGGCTCACCGTGAAGCGCGGGTTCGAGGCGGTCGCGATGACCGTCATGAGGTACCGGTGCTCGGCCGGGCTGACGCTCTGGTGCTGCTTGAACGACGGCTTTCCCGTGGGGACGAACACGACCTCGTCGAGGTCGAACCGCGCCGCGGCCTCGCTCGCCGCGACGAGGTGGCCGTGGTGGATGGGGTCGAACGTGCCACCCATCACCCCCAGGCGGGGACGGCGCGGGCTCATCGGGACGTCATCGGTCGCGGGCGCTTCCGTCGTTCGCTACCGGTCAGTGCCGCGTGCCGACGCTGCGGAACGCGTAGGTCACGAGCAGCAGGGCCACGAGCCCGCCGAACCCGAGCAGCCCGTAGGCGAGCGGCGGGATGGGCAGGTGCGACGCGGCCTCGGCGCCTTCCTCGGCGGCCAGCACGACGGCAGAGATCACGACGTCCTCCTCGAAGGTCGTCCCCGGGGCGGACGGTGTCGTGCCGCGGTCCGGGGTGGTGCGGTGGAACGGTTCGCCTGCCGGGACCGGCCCGACGGCGGACCGGACGGGCTCCGGTCGCCGACCAGTCTCTCACGACCGCTCGGCGGCCCGGTCCGGCAGGTATCAGGTACGTGCCGACGAACCGCTCGTCACGGACGGACGTGACCGTCGCCGTGCACGACCCACTTCGTCGTCGTGAGCTCGGCCAGGCCCATGGGGCCGCGCGCGTGGAGCTTCTGCGTCGAGATGCCGATCTCCGCGCCGAGGCCGAACTGCCCGCCGTCGGTGAACCGGGTCGAGGCGTTGATCATGATGGCGGCGGAGTCGAGCTCGGCGACGAAGCGCTCGGACGCCGCGAGGTCGCGCGTGACGATCGCCTCGGTGTGCCCGGACGTCCACGTGCGGACGTGCTCGATCGCGGCGTCGAGGTCGTCGACCACGCGCACGGCGATCTCGGGCGCGAGGTACTCGGTCGCCCAGTCCTCGTCCGTCGCCGCGAGCACCTCCGTGCCCTCGGGCGCGAGGCCGGCCGTGCGGTCGTCGCCGTGCACGACGACGCCCGCCTCGGTGAGCGCGGCGAGCGCGGCGGGGAGGAACTCGGGTGCGGCGTCCGCGTGGACGAGGAGCGTCTCCGCGGCGTTGCACACGCCCACGCGCTGCGTCTTGGCGTTGAGCAGGATCTCGAGCGCCATGGCGCGGTCGGCGCTCGCGTCGACGTACACGTGGACGTTGCCGACGCCCGTCTCGATGACGGGCACGGTCGACTCGCGCACGACGGTGCGGATGAGGTCCGCCCCGCCACGCGGCACCAGCACGTCGACGAGCCCGCGCGCGTGCATGAGCGCGACGGCGCCCGGACGCCCGTGGCGGTCGATCGACTGCACGAGGTCGCCGGGCAGCCCCTGCGCCTCGAGCGCGCGGGCGAGGACGCCCACGATGACCTCGTTGGAGCTCGCAGCCGCGGACCCGCCGCGCAGGATCACGGCGTTGCCGCTCTTCAGCGCGAGTCCCGCGGCGTCGACCGTGACGTTGGGCCGCGCCTCGTAGATCATGCCGACGACGCCCATGGGCACGCGCAGCTGGCGCAGACGCAGGCCGTTCGGCAACGTCGAGCCGCGCACGACCTCGCCCACCGGGTCGGGCAGGCCCGCGAGCGCCCGCAGCGCGTCGGCGATCGCGGCGATGCGCGGGCCGTCGAGCGCGAGCCGGTCGAGCAGGCCCTCGCTCATCCCGTTCGCGCGCTCGCGCGCGAGGTCGACGGCGTTCGCGGCCACGATCTCGTCCGTCGCCGCGACGAGCGCGTCGGCGAGCGCGAGGAGAGCCGCGTCCTTGGTCGCGCGCGTGGCGGTCGCCAGCGTGCGCGAGGCGACCTTCGCGCGGCGCGCGACGTCCTCGACGGCGGTCGCGACGTCGGTCGCGGGGCCGGCTGCGGCGGGACCGGCGGGCTGGGGCTCGGTGGCGCCCGCGACGACGGGCGCGTCCTCGGTGGTGGTCATGGACCGAGCCTACGTCGGCCGGGCTCACCCCGGGGGCGCCGTCCGACGGCCGGTCAGCGGGGCCGCTTGCGCACCAGGACGAGGTCGTCGCGGTGCACGACCTCCCGGTCGTAGCCCTCGCCCAGCTCCGCCCGCAGCTCGCCCGTCGACCGGCCGAGGAGGTCCGGGATGTCACGGGACTCGAACGCGACGAGCCCGCGGGCGACCACGCGCCCGTCCGGCGTCACCAGCTCGACCGGGTCCCCTGCGTCGAACTCCCCCTCGACGGCCGTGATCCCCGCGGGCAGGAGCGACGCGCGCCCGCCCTGCACGGCCTTCACCGCGCCGTCGTCGAGCACCAGGCGGCCGCGCGTGCGCGCGGCGTGCGCGAGCCAGAGGCGACGGCGGGTCGTCCGCTTGCCGGTCGCCGCGAACCATGTCCCGACGGGGTCGCCCGCGAGCGCGGCGGCGGCGTTCTGCGCCTGGGTCAGCACGACGGGGATGCCCGTCCCGGTCGCGATGGAGACGGACTCGAGCTTGGTGAGCATGCCGCCCGTCCCGACCGCGCTCCCCCGGCCCGTGACCTCGACGCCCTCGATGTCGGCCGCGGAGCGCACCTCGGCGATGCGGCGCGTGCCGGCGCGCGACGGCGGGCCGTCGTAGAGGCCGTCGACGTCGGTGAGCAGGACCATCGCGTCGGCACGCACGAGGTGGGAGACGAGCGCGGCGAGGCGGTCGTTGTCGCCGAACCGGATCTCGTCGGTCGCGACGGCGTCGTTCTCGTTGACGATCGGCACGACGCCGAGGTCGAGCAGACGTTCGAGCGAGCGCTGGGCGTTGCGGTAGTGCCCGCGGCGGACGGTGTCCTCGGCGGTGAGCAGCACCTGGCCGACGCGCAGCCCGTGCCCGGCGAACGCCTCCGTGTAGCGGGCGACGAGCATGCCCTGGCCGACCGAGGCGGTCGCCTGCGCCGTCGCCAGGTCGCGCGGTCGGCTCGCGAGCCCCAGGGGCCCGATGCCGGCGGCGATCGCACCGGACGTGACGAGCACGACCTGGCCGCCCGCGGCGCGTCGCGCCGCGAGGACGTCGACGAGAGCCCGCAGCGCCGTGAGGTCGAGGTGACCGTCCGCGCCCGTGAGCGAGGACGAGCCGATCTTCACCACCACGCGGCGGGCGGAGGCGATCTCGGAGCGGGAGGACAGCGCGTTCACGCGTCCATCATCGCCGCCGGACGGTCGCGGGCGCGCACGATTTCACGGACCAGGACGCCCCGGACCGGTTGTGGGCATGGAAGGGGCCCGGTCCCGAGAAGGAGACCAGGCCCATTCCATGCCCACAGCGGGCCCGCGTCAGTCGGCGTCGGGGTCCGTCCAGGTGCCGGCCTCGCGCTCGGTCCACAGCTCGCGACGTGCCTCGGCCTTGGCGTCCATGCGCTCGTGGTGCTCGCGACGCTTCTCCGAGCGCGTGGGGCGCAGGCGCTCCTCGAGGCGGTTGTCCGAGCCGCGCGGGCCGCCGAGCAGCTCCGAGCCGGTCATGAGCGTCGGCTCCCAGTCGAAGACGACGGCGTTGGCGTCGGTGCCGATGCGCACCTCGTCGCCCCCGACGGCCCCGGCCGCGAAGAGCTTCTCCTCCACGCCCAGGCGGGCGAGGCGGTCGGCGAGGTAGCCGACGGCCTCGTCGTTGCTGAAGTCCGTCTGGCGCACCCAGCGCTCGGGCTTGGCGCCGCGCACCTCGAACCAGTAGTCCGTGGCCCCGCCCTTGCGCGTGACGGTGAACCCGGCCTCGTCGACGGCCCGGGGCCGCAGCACGACGCGCGTCGGCTCGGGCGCAGGCGCCTCGGCCCGGGCCTTCTCGACGAGCTCGGCGAGCGCGTACGTCAGCGGGCGCAGGCCCTCGTGGCTGGCCGTCGAGATCTCGAACACGCGCAGGCCGCGCGCCTCGAGGTCGGGCTTGACGAGGTCGGCGAGCTCGCGCGCCTCGGGGACGTCGATCTTGTTGAGGACGACGAGCCGCGGGCGCTCGGTGAGCGGCACGCGGCCGCCCTCGATGTCGAGGTCCTGGGCGTAGGCGGCGAGCTCCGCCTCGATGACGTCGAGGTCGCTGATCGGGTCGCGACCGGGCTCGAGCGTCGCGCAGTCCAGGACGTGCACGATCACGGCGGTGCGCTCGATGTGGCGCAGGAACTCCAGCCCGAGCCCCTTGCCCTCGCTCGCGCCCGGGATGAGGCCCGGGACGTCCGCGACGGTGAAGCGTGCCGAGCCCGCCTGCACGACGCCGAGGTTCGGCACGAGCGTCGTGAACGGGTAGTCGGCGATCTTGGGCCGCGCGGCCGAGATCGCGGCGACGAGCGAGGACTTGCCCGCGCTCGGGTACCCGACGAGTGCGACGTCGGCGATCGTCTTGAGCTCGAGGACGACATCCCGCTCCTCGCCCGGCTCACCCAGCAGGGCGAAGCCCGGCGCCTTGCGGCGCGGGGACGACAGCGCGGCGTTGCCGAGCCCGCCGCGACCGCCCTCGGCGACGACGTACTCCGCGCCGTCGCCCACGAGGTCGGCCAGCACGGTCCCGTCCGCCGCCTTGACGACGGTCCCGTCCGGCACGCGCAGGACGAGGTCCTCGCCGTTCGCCCCGTCGCGGTCGTCACCCATCCCCTGGGTGCCCGACGTCGCGTGCCGGTGCGGCGAGTGGTGGTACTCCAGCAGCGTGGTGGTCTGCGCGTCGACGACGAGACGCACGGTCCCGCCGTCCCCGCCGTTGCCGCCGTCGGGGCCCGCGAGCGGCTTGAACTTCTCGCGACGGACCGAGGCGCACCCGTTCCCGCCGTTGCCGCCGGAGACGTGCAGGACGACACGGTCGACGAAGCTGGCCATGGAACGATCCTCTCAGAGGTGGGAGTGCGAGAAACAGCAGGAGGGGCGCACCGCGTCGGTGCGCCCCTCCTGCTCGAAGCCTGTGGCTGTCGCTCAGCCCTCGACGGCGACGATGTCGATGACCTTGCGGCCACGACGCGTGCCGAACTGGACCGCACCGGCGGCCAGGGCGAACAGCGTGTCGTCCTTGCCGCGCCCGACGTTCTCACCGGGGTGGAAGTGCGTGCCGCGCTGGCGAACGATGATCTCGCCCGACTTGACGACCTGACCGCCGAAGCGCTTCACGCCGAGGCGCTGGGCGTTCGAGTCGCGACCGTTGCGCGAGGAGCTCGCGCCCTTCTTGTGTGCCATGACGAACCTGCTTTCGTGCTGGTTGCTGAGGGAGGGTGCCGGTCGGCGCGGGGCGGCCCGTGGCCGCTACCTCGCGCCGGGCGAGGTCACTTGATGCCGGTGACCTTGAGGCGGGTCAGCTGCTGGCGGTGACCCTGACGACGGCGGTAACCGGTCTTGTTCTTGTACCGCAGGATCGTGATCTTCGGACCCTTCTCGTCCCGCACGACCTCGGCGGTGACCTTGACCTTCGCGAGCTTCGCCGCGTCGGTGGTCACCTTCTCCCCGTCCACCAGCAGGAGAGCGGGCAGCTCGAGGGACTCACCGACCTTGGCGGACACCCGGTCCACCACGACGATGTCGCCGACGGAAACCTTCTCCTGCCGGCCACCGGCCTTGACGATCGCGTACACCACGTTGCTGCTCATCTCTCCTAGTCTTGGCGTGCTCGTCACGGCGAGTTCGTCTTGGAGACTCCGACCACGCCGCGGCGTGCGAGTGCGAGTCGTCCGTGGGCACACGGGACCGGCGCGCCTGGGCGCGCCGACTTTCAAGAGTACGGAAATCGGCTGGGCAGGTCAAATGGCGCGGGCGGTGCCCGCCCGCTCTCGTCCGCGCGGCGGCCCGTGTCCCGCGGCGTGCCGGACTCCGTTCCTACTCGAGGACGAACGTGACCTCGAGGACGACCTGCCAGGTCGTGATGCGCCCGTCGACGATGTCGACCTTCTGCTCCTTGACCCACGCGCCCGAGACGTTGCGCAGCGTGCTCGCCGCGCGCTCGACGCCGATCCTCACGGCGTCCTCGAAGCTCGTGTCCGACCGCGCGCTGATGTGCGTGATCCGTGCCACCGTGCCGCTCATGCCGGGCTCCCCCGTCCGGGGCGGGCGCACCGACGCGCCCGCGCACCCGTCGAGCATCCCGCCGCCCGCGGTCCCTCGCCACCGGGGCCGGGCCCGACTCCCTCGACGTCGCGGCCGCCGCGACGGAGGGCGGGCCGCGCGCGGCCGTGCGTACGCTGGCGGCGGAGGTGGTCGCATGCGCCCGGTACGCCCGCACGACGGGGTCGACGGTCGCGGGCACGACGCCGTCGCCGCCGCGATGCGCGCCGTCGACCGCCGCGCGTTCCTCCCTCGCGCGCAACGGCGCTGGGCGGGCCAGGACCGCCCGCTCGCGATCGGGCACGGCCAGACGAACTCGCAGCCGTCGACCGTCGCGGCGATGCTGCGGCTGCTGGACGTCGGCCCCGGGGCCCGGGTGCTCGACGTCGGGGCCGGCTCGGGATGGACGACGGCGCTGCTCGCCGTGCTCGTCGGCCCGGAGGGACACGTGCTGGGCGTCGAGCGCGACCCCGACCTCGCCGCGTGGGGGGCGACGAACCTCGCGACCCGCCGCGCCCCGTGGGCGCGCATCGTCACGGCGTCGCGCGGAGCGCTCGGCACGCCGGGCGAGCGGTACGACCGGATCCTCGTCTCCGCCGCGGCCGACGCGCTCCCCCAGGCCCTCGTGGAGCAGCTCGCGCCGGGCGGCCGGATGGTCGTCCCGGTCCGGCACACGATGGTGCTCGTCGAGGCCGAGCCGAGCGAGCCCGGTGGCGTCCGGCTCAGCGAGCACGGCTCCTACTCGTTCGTCCCGCTCGTCGAGGAGCCGCCCGCCTGAGCCCGCCACGGGGCCGCCGGCAGGTGCGCCCGGCAGCGCGCCTCGTAGCTCTCGGCCCCGCCGACGTGGGCGGCGACGGGGACCAGCGGGTCGCGAGGCCTGCCGCCCTCCGCCGTCGTCTCCGGCACCACCCGCACGTGGAACGCCGCGTCCTCACCGCACACCGCGCACACCGCGGTGAGCTTGTCGACGCGCTCGGCGAGCGCGGCGAGCGTGGGCAGCGGCTCGAACGGGCGTGCGTCGAACGTCACGTCGAGACCGGCGACGACGACCACGAGCCCGTCGTCCGCGAGGCGCTGCACGACGTCGACCAGGTCGGGCCCGAAGAAGTGGGCCTCGTCGACCGCGACGAGGTCGAGCGGTCCGCCGTCACGCACCAGGCGCGCGAGGTCGGCCGCGTCGTGGGCGGTCCGCGACGGGATCGCCAGACCGGAGTGCGAGCTCACCGTGCCCGTCCCGCGCCGGGTGTCGAGGACATGACCGACGACCTCGACCCGTCGCCCCGCGACCTCGGCGCGGCGGACCCGACGGAGCAGCTCCTCGGTCTTGCCCGCGAACATCGGGCCGCACACCACCTCGACCCGCCCGCCCGCGCGGGAGGCGTCCGGGACTCGCGCGGCGCCGCTCATGCGAGCAGTGAACCATCCCGGCACCGGCACCGCGCGACGCGGGACCGGCGCCCGGGTCAGTGGTGCCGGGCCGATCCGTTCGACGACGGACGCACGGGGAGCGGCTTGGGCTCCCCCGCCGGGCCGAGCACCGACACGCGGTCGGGCGCGCCCGCGCGACCGGCGTCGCGACGGCTGAGCAGCGTGGTCCCCGTGGACCCCGGGTCCTCGGCCCCGGACGGGCGGCCTGTGGCCTCCGGGCTCGCCGTCGGAGGCGCGGCCGCCCCGCCGTCCGCCGGGGCGGCCGGAGCCGTCGGGGCGGGGGCCGGGTCGCGTCGCTCGGCCTCGCGCGCCGGCTCCGCGACCGGCGCGACGGTGGCCCCGGCGGCGATTCCGACGAGGCCCGCCCCACCGATGCCCGGGACCGACCGCACGAGCGGGAGCTCGCGCGTACCCGTGCCCGCCGGTCGGGTCGGCTCCTCGGCGCGCTCCCGCGCCGGCTCGTCCTCGGCGTCGTGCTCGGCCGCCGGTGCAGCGGGGGCCGGCGGCGTCGCGGCCTCGCGGCGCGTCGGGGCAGGAGGCACGGCGTCCGCCGGAAGGGTCCGCCGATCGTCGACCGCCGGGTCTGCCGGCAGGATCCCCCGGTTGAGCTCGCCGTACGGCACGTGCACCGACGGGGCGACCCGGCGGGTGGCCTCGACGACGGCGCGCTGGTCGTCGAAGAAGATGTGCGGGCGCAGCACCTCGAGGACGCCGTCCTTGTCCACGCCGCCGAGGAAGAACGCGTCGTCGACGGTCACGCCCCACGACGACAGAGTCGCGACCGCGCGCTCGTGGGCCGGGGCCGAGCGCGCCGTGACGAGGGAGACGTGCACGCGCGGCCGGTACGACGCGTCGGCCGCGTGCCGCTCCCGCTCGACGACCTGCACCCGGTGGATGCCCACGAGGAGCTCGCGCAGCGGGCCGCGCCCGAGCGGGACGTCGGCGTTGAGCTCCTCGTGCTCGCGGAACGACGCGAGGCCGCCGTCCTGGAACCGGCGCTCCGACGAGTCGTCCGCGAGGACGCCGTCGAAGTCGAACGCGATGCGCAGCTCGTCGCCCGCCTCGTCCGCGAACGTCGGGTCCAGCACGTACCCGGCCGGCAGGCCGAGGTCGACCGCGTCGCGCACGGACCGCTCGTCGGCCGAGAGGAACAGGTCCACGTGCAGCGGACGGATGAACTCGTGCGGGCTGCGGCCCTGGCGGAACACGGCCCGCGTGATGTCGAGCTCGTGGTGCCGGATCGAGCGCATGACGCGCAGGCCCGTCTCCGGCGAGTTGCGCGACATGACGATGACCTCGACGAGCGGGTCGTCGGCCGACGGCGCCAGGTCGTTCAGCGCGAGCAGGCGGCGCACGAACCCGAAGGCGACGCCCGGGGCCAGCGCGTCGTCGCGGTGACGCTCCTGGAAGTCGCGGTACGCCGCCTCCCCCTGCGTGCGGAACACGCGGTCGGACTCGGTGAGGTCGAACAGTGCGGAGGAGGCGACGCCGACGACGAGGCGGCCCGAGAGGTCGTAACCCATGGCGGCATGATGCCAGGTGCGGGTGACGCGGACGAAGACGACCCGGAACGGTCAGGCCCGCGCGGCCCACTCCCGGCGCAGGACGCCCAGGACGACCGCGTCGTACCGGGCGCCGTCGACGACGCGGGCGTCGCGGAACCGGCCCTCCTCCACGAGGCCGAGCGCTCGACCGGCGCCCAGCATCGCGGCGTTCCCGGACCACGTCGCGAGGTCGAGCCGGACCCAGTCGGTCACCGAGAAGAGGTACGTGATCCACGCGCCGAGCGCGTCGCGACCGAGTCCGCGCCCGCGCACCGCGGGGTCGTACAGGCCGATCCCCACGCGCGCCCACTGCGTCTCCGCGGACTCCCAGTACCAGGAGCACGTCCCGACGAGCCGGTCCTCCTCGTCGGCGACGACGACGCGCCGGGGCGGGAGCCCGTCGTCGTCCAGCCCGCCCGGGCGGGCGGCCTGCGCGGCGGCGGCGCGCGCGAGGCGTGCGACCGCCGCGTCGGACGCGGCGTCGTCGGGCACCGGGTAGTACGGGCCGTCCCACCGGTGCCACTCGTGCACCGGGCGCAGCCACTCGCGGTACGCGGCGAGGTCGTCCGCGCGCCACCCGCGCAGGCGGGCGCGCGCCCCGGCGGCGTACAGCGGCACGCCGCCGGGCGCTGTGCCCGTCACTCCTCGCCGGGCTCCGCGTGCGCCTCGTCGCCCGGGACCGGCGCGGAGTCCGCGCCGTCGTGCTCGTGCTCGTGGGCGTGCGCCGCCGCCGCCGCGATCGTGGCGAGCGTGGCCTTCACGGCCGCGCGGGCCTCGGACGTCACCTCCGGCAGGACCGGTACCGCCGGCTGCGGGAGCGTGATCGGGACGTCCTTGGCCGCCGCGGCACCCGAGCCCGAGCCGCGCTTGCGGCGAGACCGCGAGCGGCCGGCCTCGGCCGGCTCCTCGGCGGCAGCCGGGGTGGCGGCGCCACCGCCGTGGTCGTGCCCCCCGCGGCCGTTGCCGCCGGACTTCTCGATCGGGTCGGTGTGCACGATGAACCCGCGCCCGTGGCAGTGCTCGCACGTCTCGCTGAACGCCTCGACCAGGCCCTGGCCGACGCGCTTGCGCGTCATCTGCACGAGCCCGAGCGACGTGACCTCGGCGACCTGGTGCTTGGTGCGGTCGCGGCCCAGGCACTCGACGAGACGACGCAGCACGAGATCGCGGTTCGACTCGAGCACCATGTCGATGAAGTCGATGACGATGATGCCGCCGATGTCGCGCAGCCGGAGCTGGCGCACGATCTCCTCGGCCGCCTCCAGGTTGTTGCGCGTCACCGTCTCCTCGAGCGTGCCCCCCGAGCCGGTGAACTTGCCCGTGTTGACGTCGACGACGGTCATCGCCTCGGTGCGGTCGATGACGAGCGAGCCGCCGGAGGGCAGCCAGACCTTGCGGTCCATGCCCTTGGCGAGCTGCTCGTCGACCCGGTGGACCGTGAAGACGTCCTGCGTGCCCGTCCACTTCGAGACGCGCTCGCGCAGGTCGGGGGCGAGCTCCTCGACGTACGAGGAGATCTCGCTCCACGCCCCGTCGCCCTCGACGACGAGCGAGCTGAAGTCGTCGTTGAAGATGTCGCGGACCACGCGGATCGCGAGGTCGGGCTCGCCCTGGAGCAGGGCGGGGGCCGACGCCGTCTTCGACTTCTTCTCGATGGCCTCCCACTGGCCGCGCAGGCGCTCGACGTCGGCGCGCAGCTCCTCCTCGCTCGCCCCCTCGGCCGCGGTGCGCACGATGACGCCCGCGCCGTCGGGCACGACCTCCTTGAGGATCTTCTTCAGGCGGTTGCGCTCGGTGTCCGGGAGCTTGCGGCTGATGCCCGTCATGCCGCCGCCCGGGACGAACACGAGGTAGCGGCCCGCGAGCGTGATCTGCGACGTGAGACGCGCGCCCTTGTGCCCGATCGGGTCCTTGGTCACCTGCACGAGCACGGAGTCGCCCGACTTGAGCGCCTGCTCGATGCGTCGCGGCTGGCCCTCGAGCCCTGCCGCGTCCCAGTTGACCTCGCCCGCGTACAGCACCGCGTTGCGGCCCTTGCCGACGTCGATGAACGCGGCCTCCATGCTGGGCAGCACGTTCTGGACGCGGCCCAGATAGACGTTGCCCGCCATGGACGCCTGCGACTGCTGGGAGACGTAGTGCTCGACGAGCACGCCGTCCTCGAGCACGGCGATCTGCGTGCGGCCCGCGCGCTCGCGCACGACCATCGACCGCTCGACCGACTCGCGGCGCGCGAGGAACTCCGCCTCGGTGATGATCTGGCGGCGGCGACCGGCGTCGCGGCCCTCGCGGCGCCGCTGGCGCTTCGCCTCGAGGCGGGTCGAGCCCTTGAGCGCCGTGACCTCGTCGGCCAGGCTGCGCTCGCGCGGCCGCGAACGCGTCGAGGAGCTCTCGCCGCTCTCGCCCCGCCCACCGCGGCGGCGGCGACGCCGACGGCGGCTGCTGCCCGCCTCGTCCTCGCCGGGCTCGGCGTCGGCAGCGTCGTGCTCGGGCTCGTCGGCGTCGGCGGCCGCGCCGGAGTCGACCGGCTCGTCGCCCTCGGCGGGGGTCTCGTCGTTCTCGTCCTGGTCGCGACCGGTGTCCGGGCGACCGCGGCGACCGCGGCCACCGCGGCGACGGCGGCGCCGGGGACCGGACTCCGCGTCGTCGGACGCGGCCTGGTCCTCGGTGCCGTCGGGCGCGCCCTCGTCCAGGTCGGCGAAGTCCTCCGGGCCGAACGCGTCGTCGGGGAGCTCGATCCCCTCGGCGACCAGCTCCGACTCGATGGCCTCGATCTCCTCGACGGCGGCGGCGTCCTCGCCCGTGAGGGCGATCTCGACCGTCACGTCCTCCGTGCGCTCGGACGCCACCGGAGCCGCCGCGGGCTCCCTCCGCTCGCGCGGTCCGGCCGCGGCGGGGGGCTCCTCGGCCACGGGGGTCGGCTCGACGTGGCGCGGCGGACCGGCCGGGCTCTGGGCCCGGCGAGGACGCCGCGGCGCGGCCGCGGGGTCGGGCGCCTGGAAGAGCAGGGCGGTCGTCGCGAGGCGCGGCGTGCTCGTGCCGGCGCCGGTGGCGGCGGGCGAGACGGGCGCCTCGGGCGCGGCCGTGGGTGCCGGCGTGGCGGTCGACGTCGGCGCGGCCGTCTCCTGCGGCGCGGGCGCGGCCTCGGCGGGGGCGGCCTTCGAGGTGGCGCGGCGCGAGCGGCGTGCGGGCTTCTTCGGCGCCTCCTCGGAGGTCGGCGCGTCCGGCTCGACGGGCGGCGCGGAGGCCTCGGCCGCGGGTGCGTCGGCGTCGGACGTCGCGGCCGGAGCCGCGTCAGCGACCGTCGCGGTCGGGGCCTTCGTGGTCGGGGTCTTCGTGGTCGGGGCGCCGGCCGCGGAGGTCGCGCGGCGCGAGCGGCGCGCGGGCTTCTTCTCCGCGGGAGCCTCGGACGCGTCCGGCGCGGGCTCGGTCGGACCGGCGGGCTCCACCGCGGAGGCCTCGGGCGCGACGTCGTCCGCGGCCGTCGTGCGCGTCGTCCGGGTGCGCTTGCCCTTGCGGGGCGCGTCGGGGGCGCCGAGCAGCGCGTCCGCGTCCGGGCCGGTGGTCGCGGGTGCCGGCTCCGCGGCGGGCGGGGCGCTCAGCCCGAACTCGGAGAGCACGTCGAGCGGGACGTCGGCCGGGGCGGAGGCAGCCTTCTTGGCGCCGCCCTGGGCGCGGCGCGCGGTGCGCGCGCGTCCCTTCGGCGCGCTCGCCTCCGGTGCCGCCTCGGCGCCGGACGCCTCGACGGCGACCACGGGGGCGCCTGCCACCGCCGCGTCCGTGGCGGTCGTCGCGGGGGCCTCGGCCGCGTCCGGGGCGGGCTCGACAGGCGCGGACGTCGTGCGGGTCGCGCGGCGCGAACGGCGCGCGGGCTTCTTCTCGGCCGTGTCGGGAGCCGGGGCCACGTCGGCCGCGGGAGCCACGTCGGCGGGAGCCGCGGGGGCGTCGGTGGGGGCGGTCGCGCCCCCGTCCGGCACGGCCGGCGTCTGGGGCGGGGCGGCGCTGCGCGTCGCGCGGCGGCGGGCGGGCTTGCGCCCGGTGGTGGTCGGGCTCTCGGCCCGGTCCTGGGTCGCGGCGGCGTCCGCCGTCGACTCTGAGGGGGTGCTGTCGGAGGTGCTGTCGAGCGTCACGCGTCGTGCTCCTGCTGCCACAGGGACCGCCCCGCACCGTGCGGCCCTTCGGGGCGGTCGGTCGTCGCTCGTGACGAGCGCACCGGAGCGCGTCGTCCGGCGACGGAAGTCGTCGGCCACGGCCGCGGTCCGCGTGCGCGGCGCGGGCGCCTGCCACCGGGCCCTTCGCCCCGGTCGGCGCTCCGACTGCCGCGGTCCGCTGGTGCCGCGATCTCGTGCTCGTCGGGAGGGCGATGCGGAGCCCACCCGGCTCCGCCCAGTATCGCACAGGGGCGCGAACGAACCCCGGCGACACGCACCGCGCCCCGGGCCCCGGGTCCCGCCGGACCGGGACCATGGTCCCGCGTGCTTGTGAACATAGTCACAAGCGCCGTGTTTTCAGCACTTGCCGTCATCTCCCGCCCTGCCGATGGGGCAGATTGGACCTAGCGTCAGGACACGGGCGGTCCTCTCCCGGACCGTCCTGACCGGCGCCGTAGCTCAGCACCTCCCCCTGAAGCCCGCCGACCCGTCGGCCTCCCGAGGAGCGCACGTGGAAGCCCTGGATCTCGCCCGGTGGCAGTTCGCCATCACGACCGTCTACCACTTCATCTTCGTCCCGCTGACGATCGGCCTGTCGCCCCTCGTCGCGATCATGCAGACGGCCTGGGTGCGCACCGGCAACGAGCGGTGGCTGCGCCTGACCAAGTTCTTCGGCAAGCTCCTGCTCATCAACTTCGCGCTCGGCGTCGTGACCGGCATCGTGCAGGAGTTCCAGTTCGGCATGAACTGGAGCGAGTACTCGCGGTTCGTCGGCGACGTGTTCGGCGCGCCGCTCGCCATGGAGGCGCTCGCCGCGTTCTTCATCGAGTCGACGTTCCTGGGCCTGTGGATCTTCGGCTGGGACCGCCTCAACAAGAAGGTGCACCTGGCGTGCATCTGGGCGGTCGCGATCGCGACGAACCTCTCCGCGTTCTTCATCCTCGCCGCGAACTCGTGGATGCAGCACCCCGTGGGCGCGATCTTCAACCCCGAGACCGGGCGCGCCGAGATGAACGACATCGGCGCCGTCCTCACGAACAACACCCTGTGGGCCGCCTTCCCCCACCAGATCACGGCGACCTTCCTCACCGCGGGCACGTTCGTCACCGGCATCGCCGCGTGGTGGATGGTCCGGCTGGTCCGCACCAAGAAGGCCGAGAACGTCGAGCTCGCGCGCGACGTCTACCGCCCGGCCGTCACCCTCGGCGTCATCGCGATGCTCGTCGGCGGGATCGGCGTCGCCGTCTCCGGCGACGTCCAGGGCAAGATCATGTACGAGCAGCAGCCCGGAAAGATGTCCTCGGCCGAGGCGCTGTGCCAGGGGCAGGAGGGCGCCGCGTTCTCCATCCTCACGATCGGCGACCTGTCGAACTCGTGCGAGAACGTCACGCACCTCATCGAGATCCCCGGCCTCGCGTCGTACCTCGGCACGGGCCACTTCTCCGGCCCCGAGTCGTACCTGCCCGGCGTCGAGGACGTCCAGGAGCAGATGACCGAGCGCTACGGCGACGTCACGGCCGCCGGCGACCCCGTCACGTACACGCCGAACCTCGCGATGACCTACTGGTCCTTCCGGCTCATGATCGGCATGGCCGCCGGCTCCGTGCTCCTCGCGCTCATGGCGCTGTGGCTCACCCGCAAGGGCCGCGTCACCGACAACGTGTGGTTCGCGCGCGTCGGCCTCGTCGCCATCCCCATGCCGTTCCTCGCGAACTCCTTCGGCTGGATCTTCACCGAGATGGGCCGCCAGCCGTGGGTCGTCGCGCCGAACCCGACGGGCATCGACCAGATCCGCCTGCTCACCGAGCGGGGGGTGTCGACCGTGGTGAGCCCCGGCGTCGTGCTCACGTCGATGATCGTGTTCACGCTCGTCTACGGCGCGCTCGCCGCGGTCTGGTTCACGCTCATGCGCCGCTACGCGATCGAGGGCGTGCCGCTGGTGGTGCACGACGAGTCGCCCGAGGCGCAGGAGCCGCCCGACGACGGCACCGAGGCCGCAGACCGCCCGCTGTCCTTCGCGTACTGACGCGCCCGGACCCGCCCAGAATCTCAGGAGAACACCACCGTGGATCTCGCCGTCGTCTGGTTCGTGCTCATCGCGGTCCTGTGGACCGGCTACCTCGTGCTCGAGGGCTTCGACTTCGGGGTCGGCATGCTGCTGTCGATCCTCCCGCGCGGGGACAAGGAGCACCGCGAGAAGGAGCGCCGCGTCCTCATCAACACCATCGGCCCCGTCTGGGACGGGAACGAGGTCTGGCTGCTCACCGCGGGCGGCGCGACGTTCGCCGCGTTCCCCGAGTGGTACGCGACCCTCTTCTCCGGCTTCTACCTGCCGCTCCTGCTCATCCTCGTCGCGCTCATCGTGCGCGGCGTCGCGTTCGAGTACCGCGGCAAGATCCGCGACGAGGGCTGGGCGCGCCGCTGCGACGTCGCGATCCAGGTCGGGTCCTGGGTGCCCGCCGTGCTGTGGGGCGTCGCGTTCGCCAACCTCGTGCGCGGCGTGCAGCTCGACGCCGACCACCAGTTCGTCGGCGGGTTCTTCTCGCTCCTGTCGCCGTTCGCGCTGCTCGGCGGCCTCGTCACGCTGAGCCTCTTCCTGCTGCACGGCTCGGTGTTCGTCGCCCTGAAGACCGACGGCGAGATCCGCGCCCGGGCCCGGCAGCACGCCTCGGTCTTCGGCGTCGCGGCGCTGGTGCTCGCGGGCGGCTGGGCCGTGTGGGCGCAGGTCGCGTACTCCGTGCCGTGGACGTGGGCCGCGGTCGTGGTGGCGGCCGGCGGCCTCGTCGCGGCGCTCGTCGCCAACCGGCGCGGCGCCGAGGGGTGGGCGTTCATCGCCTCCGCCGTGACGATCGTCGCGGCCGTCGTGCTCATCTTCGGCTCGATGTACCCCGACGTCATGCCCGCCGTCGACCCCGCGAACTCGCTGACGATCCACAACGCGTCGTCCACGGACTACACGCTCACGGTGATGACGTGGGTCGCGGTGATCCTCACGCCGCTCGTCATCGCCTACCAGTCGTGGACCTACTGGGTGTTCCGCCGCCGACTGTCCACGAAGGACATCCCCGCGCCCGTCGGCCTCTCGCTCAAGAAGGTCCGCGAGGCGGCGTTCGGCGGTGCGTCCTCCGGTGGCTCGGCCGGACGCAGCCTCGGGACCGGCGGGTCGGGAGACGCGTGAAGCCGCTCGACCCGCGGCTCCTGCGCCACGCGCGGGCCGCGCGAGGGTACGTCGTCCTGACGGCGGTGCTGGGGTTCGCCACGGCGGCCCTGGTCGTCGCCCAGGCGGTCGTCCTCGCGTCGGTCCTCGCGCCGGCGATCCAAGGGACGGCCGACCTGGCCGACCTCGGGCCGCGGGTCGGACTGCTCGCCGGGGTCGTCGCGGCCCGGGCGGCGACGTCCTGGGCGCAGGAGCGGTTCGCGCTGCGCGCCGCGACCCGGACCGTGGCCGAGCTCCGCGAGCAGGTCGTCACGCACGCCGTGGCCCTCGGGCCGCGGTGGCTCGCGTCCGGGCGTGGGCCCGAGGTCGCCACGCTCGCGACGCGCGGGCTCGACGCACTCGAGCCGTACATGGTGCGCTACCTGCCCCAGCTCCTTCTCGCCGCGACGGTCACGCCCGCGACGCTCGCCGTCGTGCTCGGCCTCGACTGGGTCTCGGCGGTGATCGTCGCCGTGACCATCCCGCTCGTCCCGCTCTTCATGGTCCTCGTGGGTCGGCTCACCGCCGGGACGTCGGAGCGCCGTCTGGTCGTCATGCAGCGGCTTGGCGCCCAGGTGCTCGACCTGCTCGCGGGCCTGCCGACCCTGCTCGCGTTCGGCCGCGCGCGCGGGCCCGAGCGGCGCGTGCGGGCGCTCGGCGAGGCCAACCGGCGCGCGACCATGGGCACGCTGCGCATCGCCTTCCTCTCCGGCATGGTCCTCGAGCTCCTCACGACGCTGTCGGTGGCCGTCGTGGCCGTGGGCGTCGGACTGAGGCTGGTGCACGGGGGCATGGAGCTCGAGCCCGCGCTCGCGGTGCTCGTGCTCGCGCCCGAGGTGTACCTGCCGCTGCGCCAGGTCGGGCTGCACTTCCACGCCTCGACCGACGGCATCGCCGCGGCCGAGCAGGCGTTCGCGATCCTCGACGAGGAGGCCACCGAGCCCGGGACCGTCCCCGCGCCGCCGCTCGCCGGCGCGGCGATCGCCCTGCGCGGCGTGAGCGTCCGCGCCGGCGACCGCGACGTGCTGGCACCGGCCGGCCTCGACCTGGACCTCGCACCCGGGACGTCCGCAGGCCGCGTCGTGGCCCTCACCGGCCCCAGCGGCGCCGGGAAGACGACGACGGCGCTCGTCCTGCTCGGGCTCGTCCGCCCCGACCGCGGCACCGTCACGATCACCGCGTCCGGGCGGGCGGTCGACCTCGCCGACCTCGACCCGGCCACGTACTGGTCCCAGGTCGCCTGGCTCCCCCAGCGGCCGGTGCTCGCCCCGGGACGTCTGCGCGACGTCGTCGCGGGCGGCCTGCCCGTGGGCGACGCCGACCTCGACCGTGCCGCGCGCACCGCGGGCCTCGACTCCGTCCTCACGACGCTGGCCGACGGCTGGGACACCGAGGTGGGACGCGGCGGCGTCGGCCTGAGCGTGGGCCAGCGGCAGCGGGTCGCGCTCGCCGCGGCCCTGCTCGGCGACCCCGCGCGCGTCCCGCTCGTCGTGCTCGACGAGCCCACGGCGCACCTCGACGCGCGCGGGGAGCAGGTCGTGCTCGACGCGGTTCGGGCCTTCCGCGACCAGGGCCGGACCGTCGTGGTCGTCGCGCACCGCGCGTCGCTCGTCCGGGCGGCGGACGAGGTCGTCGAGGTCCGCGCGACGCCGCTCGACGACCCGGCCCTCCCCGAGCACGCTCGGCACGAGGACGCCGCCTCGCCCGCCCCTGCCGCGGCCGCGCCGACCGACGGGAGGCACCCGTGACCGGGCCCCGCGACCGCCTCGCGAACGACCCGCTGTGGCGTGCCGTCGGGCTGCTCGACGTGCGCTGGCGCCGCGTCGTCTGGGCCGTCGTGCTCGGCACGCTCTCGCTCGGGAGCGCCGTCGGCCTCGCCGCCGTCGCCGCGTGGCTCATCGCCCGCGCCTCGCAGATGCCTCCCGTCCTCACCCTGTCGGTCGCGGTCGTCGCCGTGCGCGCGTTCGGCATCTCGCGCGGCGTCTTCCGCTACCTCGAACGCCTCGCCTCGCACGACGTCGCGCTGCGCGGCATGGCCGCCCTGCGCGCGAACCTGTACACCGCACTGGCGGAGGGCTCCCCGGGCGCGCTCGTCGGGCTGCGGCGCGGAGACCTGCTCGCGCGGGTCGGGGCGGACGTCGACGCGGTGGGCGACGTCGTCGTGCGCGCGCTCGTCCCCGCCGGTGTCGCGCTGGCGATCTCGGTGGGATCCGTGGTGCTCGTCGGGGCGTTCCTGCCCGCCGCGGGCGTCGCGCTCGCGCTGTGCCTGCTCCTCGCCGCGGTCGTCGCGCCGTGGCTCTCCGCACGGTCGGCGCGCGAGGTCGAGGCGCGCGGCGCGACGACGCGCGCGGCGATGACCGCGACGACGCTCGAGATCCTCGAGCAGTCCGGCCCGCTCGCCGTCTCGGGCCGCCTCGACGCGCGCCTCGCCGACCTCCGCGCGAGCGACCGCGCCCTCGCCCGGGTGACCGACGACGGCGCCCGGCCCGCCGGGGTCGCCGCCGGGATCGCGGCGCTCGCCGTCGGCCTCGCCGTGCTCGCGTCGCTCCTGCTCGGCATCCCGGCCGTGACGGCCGGGACGCTCGCGCCCGTGGAGCTGTCGGTCATCGTGCTCACGCCGCTCGCGGTGTTCGAGGCCGCGAACGCCCTGCCCGCCGCCGCCGTCCAGCTCCACCGCTCGCGCCAGGCCGCGGCGCGCGTCGTCGCGCTCCTCGACGGCTCCGCACCCCGCGTCACGACGGCTGCCCCCGCCGCGGACGCGTCCGTCCCCGGTCCGGCGGAGCCGTCGTCCCCCGAGCAGGCGTCGCTCGCGCTCGACGACGTCGCGGCGGGCTGGCCGGGCGCGGCGCGCGTCGTCGTGGCGGGGGCGGACCTCGACCTGCGCCCCGGGCGCGCGGTCGCGGTCGTCGGTCCGTCCGGCGTCGGCAAGACGACGCTGCTCGCGACCGCCGCCGGGCTCGTCCCCGCGCTCGCGGGGAGGGTGACGCTCGACGGAACCGACGTGAGCGCCCTCCCCCGCGAGGCCACGGCGCGCGGCGTCGTGCTCGTCGCCGAGGACGCGCACGTGTTCGACACGACGGTGCTGGAGAACCTGCGCGTCGCGCGAGGCGACGTCACGGCCGAGGAGGCCGCGGCGACGCTGCACGACGTCGGCCTGGACGCCTGGCTCGCCGCGCTGCCGGACGGCGTCGAGACGCTGCTCGGCCCGGACGCCACGACCGTCTCCGGCGGCGAGCGTCGTCGTCTGCTCGTCGCGCGGGCGTTGTTGTCACCCGCGCCCCTGCTCCTGCTCGACGAGCCGGCCGAGCACCTCGACGCGACCGGCGCCGACGCGCTCGTGCGGCACCTCGTCGCGACGACCCGCGCGCCGGCGGGCGCGTCGGCCGGAGGTGGCCGACGCGGCGTCGTGCTCGCGACGCACCGGCTCAGCGCGCTCGAGGCGGTCGACGAGGTGCTGCTCCTCGGTGTCCCGGACGGCGCGCCGGACGACGCCCCGGCGCGCGTCGTCGCGCGCGGGACGCACGCCGAGCTGCTCGGGCTCCCCGCCTACCGGTGGGCGCTCGACCAGGAGACGCCCGCACCGCGGTAGCCCCGAGATCGACCCGTGCGGCCGAGATCGACCCTCCGAGGGTCGATCTGGAGACCGACGGGTCGATCTCGGCCGGTGTCAGTGGTAGCCGTCAGCCTTCGCCGAGGCGCGCGAGGAACAGCGCCTCGCCGACCGCGAGGTTCTCGATCTCGCTCGGTGCGACCGACTCGTTCGGCGCGTGGATGAGGCACGCCGGCTCCTCGACGCCGAGCAGCACGATCTCCGCGTCCGGGTACTGCCCGGCGAGCACGTTGCACAGCGGGATCGAGCCGCCCTGCCCCGCCGTGACCGTCTCGCGCCCGTACGCGTCCGCGAGCGCCGCCGTGAGCGTGTCGAACACGTGCCCGCTCGTGCGGGCCGCGAACGGCTGCCCGACGGCGTCGCGCTCCACGCGGACGCGCACGCCCCAGGGCGCGTGGGCCTCCAGGTGCGCGACGAGCTTGTCCTGGAGGTCCTGGGCGTCGGAGCCCGGCGGGACACGCAGGTTGAGCCGCGCCGAGGCGCGGGGCTGGATCGCCGCGGCCGAGCCGACGACGCTCGGGGCGTCGATCCCGAGGATCGTCACCACGGGCCGGGCCCAGAGCCGGTCGGCGACGCTGCCCGTCCCGACGAGGCCGACGCCGTCGAGCACTCCCGCGTCGTGGCGGAACTGCTCCTCGTCGTACGCGACGCCGTCCCAGGTCCCGTGGGTGACGGCGTCCGGCACGCCGTCGATCGTCGTGTCGCCGTGCTCGTCGCGCAGGCTCGCGAGCACGGCGACGAGCGCGGCGAGGGCGTCGGGCGCGGCCCCGCCGAACATGCCCGAGTGGATCTCGCCCTCGAGCGCCTCGACGTGCACGACGACGTTCGCCGCGCCGCGCAGCGTCACGGTGAGCGTCGGGAGGCCGAGCTCGGCGTTGCCGGTGTCCTGGACGAGCATCGCGTCGGCCGCGAGCGCCCCCGGGTTCGCCTCGACCCACCGGTCGAGGCCGCCGGTCCCCTGCTCCTCCGAGCCCTCGACGACGAGACGGACGCCGACCGGGTAGTCCTCGCCGCCGAGCGCGCGCAGCGCCCGGAGCGCGGTCAGGTGGGTGACGATGTTCCCCTTGCAGTCGGCGGCCCCACGCCCGTAGAGCCGGCCGTCGCGCTCGGTGAGCTCGAACGGCGGGGTCGTCCACGCGGCGTCGTCGAGCGGCGGCTGCACGTCGTAGTGCGCGTAGAGGAGCACCGTGGGCGCGCCGTCGGGGCCGGGGCGGTGCCCGAGCACGACCTGCGACCCGTCGGGCGTGACCTCGAGCCGTGTGTCGATCCCCTCGGCGCGGAACGCGTCGGCGACCCACTGCGCGGCGCGCTCGCACTCGGCACGGGGGTAGAGGCGCTCGTCGGCGACGGACGGGATGGCGACGAGCGTGCGCAGGTCGTCGAGCGCACGGGGCACCAGGCCCTGGACGGCGGCACGCACCTCCTCGACGTGCCCGGTGGCGCCCGGTCGTGCTCCGGTGCTCGGCTGGCTCACGCGTCCTCCTCGGTCGGGGTGGCGTCGGCGCCCTCGGTGGCGTCGCTGCCCGGCTCGGTCGTGCGGCCGGGGTCGAGGTCGAGCGAGTCGACGTACGCGTCGAACGCGTCGAGCTGGTCGGGGCAGTAGACCTCGATGACGAGCCGGTCGCCCGCGAGGCGGCGCTCGTCGAGGACGGACGGCCGCAGCCCCGGCCCGGCCGCCCCGTTCGCGGCGCCGAGGTTCGCCGTCGCCTCGACGAGGGCCGCCGGGTCCGTGCAGAACCCGCCGCCGTCGTCCCCGAGGACGTCGGCGATGGTCTCCTCGCTGAAGGCCGTGATCCCGATCTCGGCGAAGCGGTCGTGCAGCTCGGCGGCCTTCTGCTCGGCCTCGCGTGCGTCGCGGTTGGTGCGCACGTCGTGGAACACGGTCACCATGACCGCGCCGAGCGCGACGAGGAGCAGCGCGACGGCGGTGTACGTGACCCACCGCTTGGACGAGACCGGCTCGGGCTCGTGCTCGGGGACGTGGTCCGGGCGCGTCGTGGTCATGCCGCCTCGCCCTCCCCCGCCTCGTCCGCGGCGGCGATGGCCGCGGCCTCCGGGTCCTTCCAGGACGGCTTGCGCAGCAGGTAGAACAGCGCCGGGACGAGCAGGCCGATGATGCCGAGCCCGCCGCCCACGATGAGCACGTACACCCCGACGTTCCCGCTGGAGAACTGGGCCGGCGGCACGAACCCGATGATCATCGCGGCCACCGACGCGCAGAACCCGACGACGCACAGGAGCGTGAGCACGGGCGCTCGGTAGCCGCGCGGGTGGTCGGGTGCGCGACGACGCAGCCGCACCGCCGCGACGAACAGCAGCAGGTACATGACGAGGTACACCTGCGTCGTGATGACGGACAGGATCCAGTAGGCGCTCGACACGTCCGGGATGAACGCGTAGAGGAGCGCGATCCCCGTCGTGATGAGGCCCTGGGTGACGAGGATGTTCTGCTGCACCCCGTGCTTGTTGAGGCGCTGGAGGAACGGCGGGAGGTAGCCCTCCTCGCGCGCGACCGTGAGCAGGCCCTTGGACGGCCCGGCGAGCCACGTGAGCATGCCGCCGAGCGACGCCGCGATGAGCATGAGGCCGAGGATCGGCGTCAGCCAGCTCACGCCGAAGTTGGCGAAGAACGCGTCGAACGCCTGCATGACGCCCGCCGTGAGGCTGAGCTGGTCGGCCGGGATGACCCAGCTGATCGCCACGGCCGGGAGGATGAAGATGACGAGCACGAGCCCGATCGCGAGGAACATCGACCGCGGGAACTCCGTCGAGGGCTTGCGCAGGCTCGTGACGTGGACCGCGTTCATCTCCATGCCCGCGTAGGACAGGAAGTTGTTGACGATGAGCACGAGGGACGCGAGGCCCGTCCAGGCGGGGAGCAGGTGCTGCGCGTCCATCGGCGCGGCCGACGGGTTGCCCTGCCCGAGGAACACGATGCCGAGCACGACGAGGATCGCGGCCGGGATGAGCGTGCCGATGATGAGTCCCCAGCTCGACAGGCCGGCGACCGTCTTGGTGCCCTGCGAGGAGAGCCACACGCCGGTCCAGAAGAGCACGACGATGACGATCGCCACGTACAGCCCGTTGCTGGCGAGGCTCGGGTTGATGACGTACGCGAACGTGCTCGCGACGTACCCGAGCAGGCTCGGGTAGTAGAAAATCGTCATCGCGAACTGGCACCAGACGGCGAGGAAGCCGAGCGGCTTGGACACGCCGTCCGCGACCCACCGGTACACCCCGCCCGACCAGCCGGAGGCGAGCTCGGCGGACACGAGGGACGTCGGCAGCAGGAACACGAGCGCCGGGACGATGTAGAGGAACACCGCCGCGAGTCCGTAGACCGCCATCGTCGGCGCGGCGCGCAGGCTCGCGACCGACGACGTGATCATGAACGCGAGCGTGAGCCACGTGATGTAGTTCTTCGGCGTCCGTGCCGTGATCGCCGCGCGCACCTCCGCGTGCGTCGGCGCGCCCGTGGACGAGCCCATCCCCACCCCCGAAGCCGTGACCCCGCGGGGCCGACCGGGACGGCGCGCGGACGGCGCGTCGTCGGAACACCGCGAACATATCCCCGGCGGCGAGGTCGCGCCTGCGGAAGCGCAGGTGGGACGGGCGAGGCGCCCCCGAGCAGCAGCCGTGCGGCGGCCGGCCGCCCGCCGGACGGCACGGTGGTACGTTCGCGAGGCGGCCCGACCCGCGCCGGGAGGCCGCGACCTCGACGGACCACCCCGGGAGCAGCATTGAAGATCCTCGTGCCCAGCACCATCGCCCTCGACGTGCGCGGCGGCCCGGGAGACCAGGTCGTCCGCTACGACGCCGCGGCACCGCTCGGTCCCGAGGACGCCGACGCCGAGGTGCTCGTGGCGTGGGCGAACACCCCCGCGAACCTCGCGGACGCCGCTGCGCGGCTCACGCGACTGCGCTGGGTCCAGACGCTCGCGGCGGGCCCGGACGCGGTGCTGGCCGCGGGGTTCGGCCCGGACGTGCCGATCACGTCCGGGCGGTCGCTGCACGACGGTCCCGTCGCCGAGCATGCGCTCGCCCTCGTCCTCGCGGCCGTGCGCCGGCTCGACGTGCTCGGGGCGGCGCAGCGCGACCACCGGTGGGACACCGCCGTGAACCGCGCCCAGGCCGACCCCGCGACGGCCGCGCGGTACACGCTCGACGGCGCGCGCGTGACGATCTGGGGTTTCGGCTCGATCGCGGCACGGCTCGCCCCGCTGCTCGCCGCGCTGGGCGCCGAGGTGACGGGCGTCGCGAGCCGCCGTGGCGAGCGCCACGGGTTCCCCGTCATGACCGACGACGACCTCCCCGACGTGCTCGCCTCGACCGACGTGCTCGTCTCCCTGCTCCCCGCGCTCGACGCGACCCGGCACGCGTTCGACGCCGCCCGGATCGACCAGCTCCCCGACCACGCGGTCTTCGTCAACGTCGGCCGCGGCGCCACGGTCGACGAGGACGCGCTCGTCACGGCCCTGCGCGACGGCCGCCTCGGCGGTGCCGCGCTCGACGTCACGGAGACCGAGCCCCTGCCGGAGGCGTCACCCCTGTGGGACGCGCCGCGGCTGATCCTCACGCCGCACGTCGCGGGCAACCGCCCCCAGCGCGCGTCGGACCTCGTGAACGCCAACCTCGACGCGCTCCGCGCGGGCCGCGAGCTCCGCAACGTCGTCCCCCGCTGACCCGGCGACGACGGCGAGACGAACCGGAGTGCCGACGCCGGAGCGGGGGCGGGCCGACGACCTACCAGCGGCCGTTGCGGGGGCGCGGCTGGCACCGCGGGCACGTGTACGACGAGCGGTTCATGAACTCGTCGCGGCGCACCGGCGTCCCGCAGCGCGGGCACGGCTCGCCTTCCTGCCCGTACACCGCGAGCGAGCGCGAGAAGTAGCCGGACTGCCCGTTGACGTTGACGTAGAGCGCGTCGAAGCTCGTCCCACCCTGGGCGAGCGCCTCCGTCATCACCTCGGCCGCGGCGTCGAGCAGGCGGTACGCCTCGGGGCGGCGCAGCGTGTCGGTGGCGCGCGCGTAATGCAGGCGGGCGCGCCACAGCGCCTCGTCGGCGTAGATGTTGCCGACGCCGGACACGACCGTCTGGTCGAGCAGCGCGCGCTTCACGCCGGTCCGACGGCGGCGGATCGCGTCGACGACGTCGTCGCGCCGCAGGGCGGGGTCGAGGAGGTCGCGGCCGATGTGCGCGACCGGGGCGGGCACCGCGGCGAGGTCGGCCCCGAGCCCGCCGGGCGCGCCGTCGGGCGTGGGCACGAGGTCCTGGACGGACAGGTGCCCGAACGTGCGCTGGTCGACGAAGTCGAGCGCGAGCGCGCCCGCCGGGCCGGCGCCGTCAGGCTCGAGCACGAGACGCACGCGCAGGTGCGGCGACCGTTCCCCGAGGCCCGGCCCCGAGCGCACCAGGAGCTGGCCCGACATCCCGAGGTGGGCCAGCAGCGCGGCCGCGGGGCCGTCGTCGGGCCCACCCGTCGGCCCGCCCGTCGACCCGCCCGGCACGAGCGGGAGCCAGAGGAACTTGCCGCGGCGCACCGCGGCGTCGAGCCGCTGGCCGAGGAGCTGGTCCCGGAAGTCGGCCGGGCCGCCGTCGTGGCGCCGCACGCTGTAGTCGCGCAGCACCTCAACGTCGACGACCCGGGAGCCCAGCACGTGGCGGCCGAGCCCGTCGCGGACGGTCTCGACCTCGGGCAGCTCAGGCACCGGCGTCCTCGGCCGCCTCCACCGTCGTGGCCGCGCGCCCGTCGGACGGCTCCGGCTCCGCGCGCTCGGCCGCCAGTGCGCGGTAGGCCCGCTCGGCGGCCTCCTGCTCGGCGTACTTCTTCGCGGTGCCGCTGCCGGTCCCGTAGAGCCGGCCGTCGAGGTGGACGTACGAGGTGAAGACGCGCGCGTGGTCCGGCCCGACGGCGTCGCTCGAGTAGGAGGGGGCGCTGAGCCCTGCGGCGGCGGCGGCCTCCTGGAGCGACGTCTTCCAGTCCAGCCCCGCGCCGAGCCCTGCGGCGGCCGACAGCGTCGGCTCCACGAGACGGAGCACGAGGCCGCGTGCGGGCTCGAGCCCGTGGCTCAGGTAGACCGCGCCGATGATCGCCTCGACCGTGTCCGACAGGATCGAGTCCTTGTCGTTGCCGCGCGTGCGGATCTCGCCCTTGCCGAGCAGCACGTACTGCCCCAGGCCGAGCCGGCGCGCGATCGCGGCGAGCGACTTCTGCGAGACGGTCGCGGCCCGCATCTTGGCGAGCTCGCCCTCGGACAGGTCGGGGTGGCGGCGGTAGAGGGTCTCCGTGACGACAAGGCCCAGGACGGTGTCACCGAGGAACTCGAGACGCTCGTTCGTGGGGATGCCGCCGTTCTCGTGCGCGAACGACCGGTGCGTGAGCGCAAGCACGAGAAGCTCGGGGTCCAGATGGACCCCGAGCTTCTCGAGAAGACCGGATGCCGGTGCAGCCGGTGCCACGCGCCTCAGCCTGCGTGCTCGGTGCGCAGCGCCTCGGCGTACTGGCGGCCCTTGTAGGTACCGCACGTCGGGCACGCCGCGTGCGACAGCTTGTCGCCCTTGCACTGCGGGCAGGTGGTGAGGTTCGCGGCGGTCGTCTTCCACTGCGAACGACGCGCACGGGTGTTGCTGCGCGACATCTTGCGCTTCGGAACAGCCACGGCTAGCTCTCTTTCGTCTCGTCGGACACGTTCGAGGTGTCGAACATGCTCTCCAGCGCCGACCACCGAGGGTCGACAAGTTCGTGGGTGTGGCCCGGGTCGTCCGCCAGGCGCGCACCGCACTCGGAGCACAGCCCCGGGCAGTCCGCTCGGCACACCGGACTGAATGGTAGTGCAGTGACGACCGAATCCCGTAGCGCGGGCTCGATGTCCGCGAGGTCGCCGTCGAGGTCGTACACGTCCTCGGCGTCCTCCAGGTCGTCGCCCGACTCCTCCGCGGCCTTCGCCCGCTCGGGGTAGGCGAAGAGCTCCGCGAGCTCGACCGTGACGTCCTCGTGGACGGTGTCGAGGCAGCGCACGCACTCCCCGACCGCGCGGCCCGTCACCGTCCCGGAGACCAGCACGCCCTCCATGACCGCCTCGAGGCGCAGGTCGAGCTCGAGCTCGCTGCCCTCGGGGATGCCGATGACCGCGGTCCCGAGGTCGGCGGGCGCGGGGACGGTCGCGACGACCGTCCGCATGCTCCCGGGTCGCCGACCGAGCTCGTGCGTGTCGAGCACGAGCGGCGACGTCTTCTCGGCGGTGATGGCGCGCTCCAGGATCGCCAGGCCGCGGGCGTGGGGGCCCGCGGACGGATGGTCAACGATGTCGGGGGCCGACGGCCGCTCGAGGCGACTGCCAGGCACAGGCCGACGCGCGACGCGCCGAGCCAAACATCGATCTTACGTCACGCGACGGCCCGACCGCCACCTGCCACGTCCTGTGGGGAGCCCACGACCCGGCCCGCCGCCGAGCAGCCGGTGGTCGTCGGCACCGCAGACGCTCCGCGCCGGCCCGGTGAGGGACTCAGCGGCCGGTGCGCTCGCGCATCGTCGCCGGGAACGGCGACTCCTCCGGCTCGGCGACGCGGTCCCCGAGGCGGTCCGCGAGCTTGGCGCGGCCGCCCTGGACCTGTGCGAGCAGCTTGCCGAGGTCGACCTCGAAGTCCGCGAGCCTGCGGTCGCAGTAGTCGTCGGCGTCGCGTCGGAGCACGGCCGCGGCCTCCTCGGCCTCGTCGACGATCTCCCGGGCCCGTGACTCCGCCTGCACGACGACCTGCTCCGCCTGCACGAGCTCGATCGCGCGCGCCCGCGCCGTCGTGAGGATCTCCTCCGCCTGCCGGTGCGCGTCCTCCAGCACGGCGTCCGCCTGCGCGAGCACCTCGTCCGCGTGCGCGAGCTGCTCCGGCAGCGCGCCGCGCAGCTCGTCCAGGAGCGCGACCGCGTCGCCCTTGTGCACCAGCACCGACGACGACATGGGCATCGCGCGCGCCGTCTCCACGAGGTGCGTCAGGTCGTCGAGGATCGCGTTCAGCCCGACCTGCGCCTCCTCCGTCGCGCGCTCCTCGTGCGTCACCCGCCGGTCCTGCTGCTCGCTCACGTACCCGGTCCTCCCCGTCGTGCTCACCTGCTGCTCCCCTGCACCCGTGCCAGCGCCGCACGGACGGCGTCGCCCACCCCCGGCGGGACGAGGTCGTCCACCGGTCCCCCGTACCGCGCGATGTCCTTCACGAGCGACGACGCGACGTGCTGCAGCGCGGCGTCGCCCGCGACGAACACGGTCTCGACGCCCGCCAGGTGCCGGTTCATGAGCGCCATCGGCAGCTCGGCGTCGAAGTCCGCGCCACCGCGCAGGCCCTTGACCACGGCGACCGCCCCGATCTCGCGGCAGAAGTCCACCAGGAGCCCCGGCACGACCTCGACGCGGACCCCGTCCAGCCCGGCGTCGTCGACGGCCGCGCGGGCGAGCGCGACGCGCTCGTCGACGCTCAGCAGCGCCGACTTCGACGCGTTCCGTGCGACGCCGACGACGACCTCGTCGAAGAGCGCGCGGGCGCGTCGGACGATGTCGAGGTGGCCCAGGGTGATCGGGTCGAACGACCCGGGACAGACGGCTGTGGTCACCTCGTCACGGTAGTACACGGGAGCGCGCGGACCCCGGCGGCACGGCCGGGCGGGCGCGGATCGGCCCCGCGCGCGACGATGGTCGGCGTGACCGCCCCCGAGGAGCCCGCCGTCGTCCCGCTCGCCACGCCCGAGCTCGTCCGCTCGCTCCACCGCGACGTGCTGACGCCGTCGTTCCCGCCCGCCGAGCTCATGGGCGGGGACGAGCTCGTCGACGCCCACGCGACCGGGCGCCTGCGCAGCCTCGGGGTGGTCGAGGACGGGCGCGTCATCGCCGGCGTCGTCGGCGAGTGGTTCCCCGACGCACGCGTCCTCCTCGTCCTCTACCTCGCGATCGCCCCGGGTCGGCGCGGCGGCGGGGTGGGCGCCCGGCTGGTCGCCGCCGCCCTCGACGACTGGCGCGCGCTCGACCCGCTGCTCGTCGTCGGGGAGGTCGAGCACCCCGCGCACCACGTGGGCAGCGAGGCGCACGGCGACCCGGTCGCGCGGCTGCGGTTCTACGCACGGCTCGGCGCGCGCGTCCTCGCCCTCCCCTACTTCCAGCCCGGCGACGGCCCCGGCGGCGAGCGCGTCCCGGCGCTCCTGCTCGTGTCGTTCCCGCTCGGCCAGGGCACCGCCGACGACGTCCCGGCAGCCCCGCTGCGTGCCTTCCTCGCGGAGAACCTCCGCGGGAGCGAGGGCACGCTCGCCGACGACACCGCGACCCGCCGCCTGCTCGACGCCGCGAGCGGCGACCGCGTCGCGCTCGTCGACCCGGCCGACCCCACCGCCCTCGCGACCGCCCCGGTCGGCCTCCTCGCCCCCTCCGAGACCCACGCCCCACCCCGCTGACCCCCCGCCTCGCCACCGACCAGGCCCTCCCGACACGTCGAGCAGGTGGTTCCGGCGCGTCCGGGTCGCAGGACGCGCCAGAACCACCCGCTCGGCGGTCAGGGGTGGGCTACGGGAGGGCGGGGCCGACGAAGTAGACCGTCGTCTCGCCGTAGTCCTTGCGCGCGACGAGCTCCCAGCCTGTCGGCCAGGCCGGTTCCGGGGTCCGGGTGGAGCGCTCGACGACGACGACGGCGGCCGGGTCGAGGACGCCGGGCGCGGCGAGGTGGGCGAGGACGCGCTCCAGCGCCTCGGCGGTGACGTCGTACGGCGGGTCGACGAGCACGAGGTGGTACGGGCCGTGGCCCGCCCGAACGGAGGCCGGCGTTCCGTCCGCCCCGCCGGCCGGGCGCTGCGCCGCGGCGGCCGCCACGCCGGCGACGAACGCCTCGGCCGGCTGGGCGACGACCCGCACGTCGCGGAGGCCCAGGGCGGCGACGTTGCGTCGGGCGACGTCGGCGGCGACCCGGGCGGAGTCGACGAGCGTCACGTCGGCGGCGCCCCGGCTCGCGGCCTCCAGACCGAGCGCGCCCGAGCCGGCGTAGAGGTCGAGGACGTGCGCGTCGTCGACCACGCCCAGGTGCTCGAGGCGCGAGAAGATCGCCTCGCGGACGCGCTCGCTCGTCGGCCGCGTCCCGCGCGGCGGGACCTGCAGCGTGCGTCCCCCTACCGTCCCCGCCACGATCCTCGTCACGCGCCCAGCCTAGAGCCTGTCGAACGACGGCCCTGGGCCGAGACGGCGTAGCCGGGCCCGGTCCGGGACAGGGCGCGAGCGTGCGCGCACCCTCGCGACGCCTGCGGCCTCGACGACCGGGGGACGACGGGGACGGTGGACCACGACCGCCTCACGCCCGCTCGAGGAACTCCTCGCGCTCCGGGTCGAGCTGGTCGCGGATCGCGTCGGCGAGCGCCGGGTGGCCGGTCAGGTCCGGATCCTCCGCCACGACGGCGGCGGCGTCGGCGCGCGCGGTCGCGATGACGTCCGCGTCCTTGACGACGCGCAGGAGCCGCAGAGAGCTCGCGCGCCCCGACTGCGCGGCCCCGAGGACGTCGCCCTCGCTGCGCAGCTCGAGGTCGACGGTCGCGAGCTCGAACCCGTCGGTGGTGCGCGCGAGGGTCTCGACGCGGGTCGCGGCAGGCGTGCCGGGCTGCGCGGTCGACACGAGCAGGCACAGCCCCGCCGCGGACCCGCGCCCGACGCGCCCGCGGAGCTGGTGGAGCTGGGAGATGCCGAACCGGTCGGCGTCGAGCACGACCATCGCCGTCGCCTCGGGGACGTCGACCCCGACCTCGACGACGGTCGTCGAGACGAGCACCTGGACCGCACCGGACGCGAAGTCGGCCATCACGGCGTCCTTGTCCGCCGGGGGCATCTGCCCGTGCAGCACCCCGACCTCGAGCCCCGCGAGGCGCGGGTGCGCGCGCAGCTCCTCGGCGACCTCGAGCACCGCCCGCAGGGGCGCGCGGTCCGAGGCGTCCGGGGCGTCGGGGTCGAGGAGGAAGTCGGGCACCTCGTCGAAGTCGTCGGTCCGCTTCGACGGCGCGTCGGCGTCCGGCTCGTCCGGGTGGATGCGCGCGCACACCACGTACGCGCGGTGCCCGGCGTCGACCTCCTCGCGCACGCGCGCCCACGTGCGCTCCATCCACGCCTCGTTGCCGGCGGGCACGACGTGGGTCGTGATGCCGGCGCGCCCGGCCGGGATCTCGGTGAGCGACGAGGTCTCGAGGTCGCCGAACACGGTCATCGCGACCGTGCGCGGGATGGGGGTCGCCGTCATCACGAGCAGGTGCGGGCTCGTACGGGCCTTGGCCCGCAGCGCGTCGCGCTGCTCGACGCCGAACCGGTGCTGCTCGTCCACGACGACGAGGCCGAGGTCGGCGAACTGCACGTTCTCCGACAGCAGGGCGTGGGTGCCGACGACGATCCCGGCGGCGCCGCTCGCGGCGTCGAGCAGCGCCTCCTTGCGCGCCGCCGCGCCGAGCGACCCCGTGAGCAGCGCCACGCGCGTCCCGTGCTCGGCGCCCCCGAGGAAGCCGCCCTCCGCGAGCGGGCCGAGCAGCGCGCGCAGGGTGCGCGCGTGCTGCGCGGCGAGCACCTCGGTCGGGGCGAGGAGCGCCGCCTGCCCGCCGGCGTCGATCACCTGGAGCATGGCGCGCAGCGCGACGACCGTCTTGCCGGAGCCCACCTCGCCCTGCAGGAGACGCTGCATCGGGCGCGGGAGCGCGAGGTCGGCCGCGATCTCCTCCCCGACCTCGCGCTGACCCGTCGTCAACGTGAACGGGAGGGCGTCGTCGAAGTCGGCGAGGATGCTCGGCTCCCCCGGGCCACGGAGGGGTCGCGCCGTCGCGGGCTCGGCCGCGGCGCGGGCCCGGCGCTGGGCGAGCGCCGCCTGGAGGACGAACGCCTCCTCGTACCGCAGCCGGTCGCGCCCGCGCCGCCACTGCTTCTCGTCGTAGGGCTCGTGCACGTCGCGCAGCGCCTCGAGCCGCGTCCCGAGCCCGTGCCGCTCGCGCTCGGCGTCCGGGAGCGGGTCCGGGACGTCCTCCTCGCGCAGCGGGTCGAGCACGGTGCGCACCGCGGGCTGGATCTTCCAGCTCGGGATGCTCGCGCTCGCGGGATAGATCGGGATGGGCCGGCTCGCCTCGAGCACGGCGCTCTCCGCGTCCTCGGCGTCGTCGTCGACCCCGATGATCTTGTAGTCGGGGTGCGTGAGCTGCCGCGTGCCGCGGTACAGCCCGACGACGCCGGTGAAGAGCCCGTGCCGCCCCGGCGCCAGCCGTTGCTCGTGGTAGCGCAGGACGTTCGGGCTCTTGGCGAAGAACGTGAGCGAGAGCTGCTGCGGACCGTCGGTCACGACCGCCTCGAGGATCGCGCCCGCGCGGTTGCGCATGCGCCGGACCGTCGCGCTGCGGACCTGCGCGACGATCGTCACGTGCTCGCCGAGCGCGAGACCCCCGAGGTCGGTGAGGCGCCCCGGGTCGCCGTACCGCCGCGGGTAGTGCCGCAGGAGGTCCCCGACGGTCTCGAGGCCCAGCTTCGCGAGCGGACCCGCGCTGCGCGTGCCGACCGCGCGGGTCAGCGGCTCGGCCAGGCGATCGCTCATCCCTCGGCCTCCACGGTGACCTCGATGTCGTCGGCAGCGTCCTCCGGCCCCTCGGCGGCGAGCGTGACGGCACCGCCGTCGCGGCCCGAGCGCAGGAGCACGACCTCGGCGCCGTCCCCGGTCGCGCGCGCCGCGAGCGCGTCGAGGGCCGCGTCCGGCACGTCGTCGTCGGCGAGCACCGTGACGAGCGTGCCGGCGCGCACACGGAGGGGTTCGAGCCCGTCCGCGAGCCGTCGCGCCAGCTCGGGCACCGGCACGCCCGGGGCGTCGAGCCGAGCCCACCGGGCGGCGGCGAGCGCCGACCGTGCCGCCTCGAGCCGCTGCGCCGCACCGGGCTCCACGAGCTGTGCGGCGGCGAGCGCCACGGCGACGTGCAGGTCGGTCACGGCGGGCAGCACCTCGAGCGTCCCGACCCCGTCCTCGCGCAGGGTCGCGCGCAGGGTCGCGGCGTCGTCCTCCGGCAGGTCCGCGCCGGGCAGGAGCGCGACGTGCGACGCGCGGGCGTCGACCGCGACGCGGTGCAGGGCGGTCAGGTCGACGGGACCGGGAGCCTCCCGCAGCAGCACGACGGCGCCCGCGCGGGCGAGGTCCGCGACGAGACCGGGCGCCGTGGTCACGGCGACCAGACCCGGGCCGTCCGCCGCCACGGTCGCGACGTCGTGCGCCCCGCCGGCAGCGGTGTCCAGGGCGTGGCCCTCCTCGTGGGGCCCCGGGAGGTGCCGGACCCGCACCTGGCGCAGCGCGGCGTCGTCTCCCCCCGCGGTCGACGCGGCCTTCTCGCCGACGCCCCGCGCGGACCGCAGGCCCGCGACCGCGGCACGTCCGACGGCGACCGCGGCCATCGGGTCGTCGGTGTGGACGTGCGCCTGCCAGAGCCCCGAGCCGTGGTCACCCGGCCCGCCCACCACGACGACGGAGTCGCCGATCCGCGCGAGCTCGGCACGGAGCGGCTCGGCGGGGTCCTCGACGGGCGTGCCGGCCGGGTCCACCGCTCCACCCGCGGGGACGTCGACCACGAACATCACCTCGAACGCACCCCCCTCGTGGACGTCCTGCGGACCGGCACCTGCCTCCCGGGGCGAGCCCGCCACCGGAACCATGCCGGCCATCATGCCGAGCACCTCCGACACACCCGCCACTGCCGGCCCCGCGGCGTCGCGTGCGGGCGCCGGTGCCGAGGCGGCCTCCACGGGGTCGACCGTCGGGACGACACCCGTGCGTCGCGCGTCGAGCGCCGCGACGAGCGCGCCGAGGACCAGCACCAGGCCGAGGGCTCCGGCGTCGAGGACCTGCGCCCGCGCGAGCACGTCGAGCTCGCCGGTGCTGCGCAGCGCCGCGGCGCGCGCCCCGTCCCGGGCCGCGGCCGCGACGACCGCGGGCGAGGAGGCGCCGGGCCCGTCCGCCGCGGTCGCGGCCGCGCGCGCCGCGGCGTCGGCGGCCGTGAGGATCGTGCCGGGTGCGGGGCGGGCCACCGCGCCGCGGGCGGTGCGGGCGGCGCGGTCCAGGCCCCCCGCGAGCGCGGCACCGGTCACGGTCCGGTGCTCGGCGAGCGCGAGGGCGAGCCCGCGGAGGTACTCGCTGAGGATGACGCCCGAGTTGCCGCGCGCCCCGACGAGCGCACCGCGGGCCAGGCGCACGAGCAGGTCGCCGGCGCCGCCCGCGGCCCCCGTCTCCCCGCCTCCCGCCGGGTCGCCGCCGGGCAGCGCGCGGACCGCGTCCAGGAGCGTGAGGTACATGTTGGTGCCCGTGTCCGCGTCCGCGACCGGGAAGACGTTCACGCGGTCGAGCGACTCGCGCGCGTCGGCGAGCGCACGGACGCCACCGTGGCCCCACGCGACGACGACGGCGGCGTCGACCACGTCGGCTCCGGGGCTCACGTCGGACCGGCTCCTCGCGCTCGGGGGACGACCGCGCCGGGTGGCCGGACGGTCGGACGGCACCGCGGGCCGTCGGGACCACGGTAGTCAACCGCGCGCGCCGTGGGGGCGCCCGCCGGGCCGCCTCCGGGCGCGCGCGGGTGTGACGAGCGCCCGGTTTGAGCTCGGGCCCTCGGATCGGCTACCCTGACGAGGTTGCCCGGGTGCTTCGCGCGCCCTCGACACCGTCGAGGAGCCGCCGAGGAACACCGGGCGAGACACCCTACAGACCATTCAGGACGTCGCCGCTGCGTGCGCGACGTGCACGACGATCAGGAGAAACCGTGGCTGCCAACTGCGACGTCTGCGGCAAGGGCCCGGGCTTCGGGCACAGCATCTCGCACTCCCACATCCGGACGAAGCGCCGCTGGAACCCGAACATCCAGCGCGTGCGCGCCGTGGTCGCGGGGACGCCCAAGCGCCTCAACGTGTGCACCTCCTGCCTCAAGGCCGGGAAGGTCACCCGCCCCGCCTGAGCATCGCGAGACTCTGTGACGAGAGCGTCTGCCGGTTCCCGGCAGGCGCTCTCGTCGTCTCTGCGGCACGACCAGCCCCGCGACCACGGGCGACGACCCCCCGGAGATGCGGAGATCTCCTGAAGATCGGGACAAACCGGTTTGGCGGATCCGGGCCGCGGTGGCAGTCTTTGTGCATGGTGACGGAACTGAGCGAGGTAACCATCCGCCCGGCCGCTCCCGCGGACGCGAGCGCCATCGCGGCCGTGCACATCGCGTCCTGGAGGGGCGCGTACGCGGGCATCGTCCCCGACGAGTACCTGGCCTCGCTCGACCACGACCAGCGCGAGCAGCACTGGGTCCAGAGCCTCGCCACCGCGGGCGCCCGCACGTGGCTCGCCGACGCGGACGGCCGCACGATCGGCTTCGCGACGCTCGGCCCGAGCCGTGACGAGGACGCCGAGCCCGGTGACCTCGAGATCTACGCCATCTATCTCGACCCGGAGTCCTGGGGCCGCGGCGTCGCGCGCGACCTCATGCGCACCATGCTCGGCGAGGTGCGTCCCGGCACGACGGTCACGCTCTGGGTCCTCGAGGACGCGGAGCGCGCGCGCCGCTTCTACCGTCGCCACGGCTTCGTGCCGGACGGCGTCGAGCGACGGGACGACATCGGCGGCAAGGACCTGACCGCCGTCCGCTACCGCCGGGGCTGACCGCCGCGCTCAGGCGCGGAAGTGGTCCCACCCCGTCGCGCGGTGCGCCACGCGGCCGTCGACCCGGACGCCGGGATCGTCGCACCACGCACGTCGGACCGTGCCGATCGCCCGGAACCCGTCGGGCAGGTCGGCGTCGGCGGGGAACGTCGCGAGCAGCGCGTGGTCCTCGCCTCCCGACAGCACCCAGCCCTCGGCGCGGTCGCCGGCGTCCGTCGCGGCGTCGCCGTCCCCGCTCGTGCCGTCGAGCACGACCGCCGCCGCGCGCAGGCGGTCGTGGTCCGCGCCCAGCGCGGCGAGCTCGAGGTCCACGACGACGCCGCTCGCCCGCGCCATCCGGCCCGCGTCACGCAGCAGCCCGTCGGACACGTCCATCATCGCGGTCGCGCCGGCGTCGGCGGCCGCAGGCCCCGCGGCGAGCGGCGGGTCGGGGCGCAGGTGCGCGACGACGAGCGCGTCGTCGAGGTCCGCCCGGTCGGCGTCGAGCAGCGCGAGCCCCGCCGCGGACCGGCCGAGGCCCCCCGCGAGCGCCACGACGTCGCCCGGCCGTGCGCCGGAGCGCAGCACGGGCTCGCGGCCCTCGAGGTCGCCGTGGACGGTGACCGCGACGACGACCTGGTCTCCTCCCGAGAGGTCCCCGCCAACGACCGCGGCGCCGAGGGGCGTGCACGCGTCGGCGAGCCCGCGCGCGAGGCCCGTGACCCAGTCGACGGGCAGGTCGCCCGGCATGACGAGCGAGACGACGAGCGCCGCGGGGCGTGCACCCATGGACACGACGTCGGCGAGGTTCTGCACCGCGGCCCGCCACCCGACGTCGTACCCGGACGACCAGCGCCGACGGAAGTGCCGGTCCTCGACGAGGACGTCGGTCGACACGACGTAGCGGCCGTCGGGCGCCGCGACGACGGCGCAGTCGTCCCCCGGACCGACGAGGGTGGTCGGCGCGGTGGGCAGCAGAGGGAAGATCCGGGCGAGGAGCGCCTCCTCGGGCACGTCGCGGACCAGCAGGGGCGTCTCGCTCACGCCGCCACCCTAGTCGCCGCCCGGGCGGTCACGGGCACCCTCCGCGGGCCGCTACGGTGGTCGCGTGCTCGACGCCGTCCCTCCCGCCTCGCCGTCCACCCACCCCGGTGCGCCCCGGCCCCGCCGCTCGCACCCCCTCGTCCGAGCCCTCGCGGTGCCGGCGCTCCTCGGCGTCGTCGCGGCGACCGCCGCGTGCGCGCCGCGCATCGGCGTCCCGGTCGCGGACGACGCCCAGAACCCGCTGTGCGCGGACGTCGTGCTCGCGCTGCCGGACACCCTGGGCGAGGACCTGGCGAAGGTCGGGACGACGAGCCAGGCCACCGCGGCATGGGGCGAGCCGGGCGCCGCGGTGACGCTGCGGTGCGGCGTCGAGGTGCCCGGCCCGACGACGACCACGTGCCAGAGCGTCGAGTCCGCCGGCGGCACCGTGGACTGGCTCGTCGTCGAGGACCAGGGCACGTGGACGTTCACGACCTACGGACGCGACCCCGCGGTGCAGGTCGTCGTGCCGCCGGCCGTGACCGAGAGCCACTCCACGTCGTTCATCGCCGACCTGGGGCGCGCGGTCATGGAGGTCCCGCAGACGCGCGCGTGCGTCGGCGCGGGCGACCTGGGCTGAACCCGCCCGGGTCGGCGCACGGGGTCAGCGCAGGCCGGTGGGCCGCTCGAGCGCGAGCGCGACGAGCTCGTCGATGAGCTCGGGGTAGCTGAGCCCCGACTTCTCCCACATGCGGGGGTACATCGAGAACGGCGTGAAGCCGGGCATGGTGTTGATCTCGTTGACGACGACCTGCTCGTCGGGCGTGACGAACACGTCGACGCGCGAGAGGCCCTCCGCACCGACCGCCTCGAACGTGCGGACCGCGATCTCGCGCACGCGCTCCACGAGGTGCTCGGGGAGGTCGGCGGGGCACGACAGCTCGACCCCGGCCTCGTCGAGGTACTTGGCCTCGAAGTCGTAGAAGTCGTGCGCCTCGCCCGTGACGACGATCTCGCCGGGCAGCGACGCGCGCGGGCGCGCGCCACCGCGCCCGCCGAGGACGGCACACTCGATCTCGCGACCGACGACGCCCGCCTCGACGATCACCTTGGGGTCGTGCTCCTGCGCGGCGGCGATCGCGGCGGGCAGGTCCGCGAGGTCGTCGACCTTGGAGATGCCGAGGCTCGACCCGGCGCGCGCGGGCTTGACGAACACGGGCAGGCCGAGGGCCGCCACGGTCTGCGTCCACGCCTCGGGGTCGCGCTCGAACGCGCCCGGGCGGATCACGGTGTACGGGGAGACGGGCAGCCCCTCGCCCGCGAGCACGAGCTTCATGAAGTGCTTGTCCATGCCGACGGCGGACGCGAGCACGCCCGCGCCGACGTAGCGGACGTCGGCGAGCTCGAGCATGCCCTGGAGCGTGCCGTCCTCGCCGTAGGGGCCGTGCAGCAGCGGGAAGACGACGTCCACCTCGCCGAGCACGCGGGGGACGTCGCCCGGGGTGAGGACGCGCAGCTCCCGGCGCCCGGTCGACAGCGGCAGGATGACCTCCTCGCCGGTCGGCTCCACCTGCGGCAGGCGCCCCTCCGTGATCTCCCAGCGCGCGGGCTCGTCGGCCGCGAGGACCCACTCGCCCGTCGGCGTGATCCCGACGGGGACCACGTCGTAGCGCGAGCGGTCGATCGCGCGCAGGACGCCCGCGGCGGTCGCGGCGGAGATGGCGTGCTCGCCGGAGCGGCCCCCGAACAGCACGAGGACGCGGGGCTTGCGGGGCGCGCCGGTGGGGTGCTCGTCGGTGGACGGCACGGACCGGTCGGGGCTCTGGCTGGACATCGCGGACGACCCTACCGGACGCCTGCTCGCGCGCCCGACGCGCGCAGGTCCGTCGCCCCGGGAACGATCCGGGGGCGTCCCGCGTTGGGGTTGCCGTGGAAGACACGACTCTCGAGGCCCCCGCGGCCGACGACCCCGACCATAGTCCCGGCCGCACCGGCCCCGGCAGCGAGCGGACGCGCGAACGCGTCCCCGACGACCGGAGGGCGGTGCGGGCACGATGACGACCTTCCTCTCCCTCCTGCTCGGGCTCCTCGTGGTTCTCGCGATCACGGCGGCGACGGCGTACTTCGTCGCCCAGGAGTTCGCCTACATGACCGTCGACCGCTCCCGCCTGGGAGCCAAGGCGGAGGCCGGCGACGAGTCGGCCCGGCGCGCGCTCGCCGTCACGAGGCGCACGTCCTTCGTCCTGTCCGGGGCCCAGCTCGGGATCACCGTGACGGGCCTGCTCGTCGGCTACGTGGCCGAGCCGCTCATCGGCGAGTCGCTGGGCACGATGCTCGGCGGCGTGGGAGTACCCACGGGCGTCGGCGTGGCGGTGGGCACCGTGCTCGCCCTCGTGCTCTCGACGATCGTCCAGATGCTCTTCGGCGAGCTGTTCCCCAAGAACCTCGCCATCGCGCGGCCCGAGCCGCTCGCGAAGGGCCTGGCCCGCTCCACGACCGCCTACCTCACGGTGTTCGGCTGGCTCATCGCGGTGTTCGACAAGGCGTCCAACGCCCTGCTGCGCCTCCTGAAGATCGAGCCCGTGCACGACGTCGACAACACCGCGACCGCGCGCGACCTCGAGCACATCGTGGCCGACTCGCGCGAGAGCGGGGACCTGCCCGACGAGCTCTCCGTGCTGCTCGACCGCATCCTCGACTTCCCCCAGCGGGACGTCGAGCACGCGATGATCCCGCGCTCGCGCGTCGGGACGGTCCGCCCCGACGCGACCGTCGCCGAGGTCCGCGAGCTCATGGCCCGCGCCCACACCCGCTACCCCGTGGTCGACGAGACGGACCAGCCGCTCGGCGTCGTCCAGCTCGCCGACGTCCTGGCGACCGACCTGCCCGACGGCGCGCCCGTCACCGCGCTCATGCGCCCGGCCGTCGTGCTGCCCACGCTCATGACGCTGCCCGACGCGCTCGCGCAGCTCAACGCCACGCGCAACCAGCTCGCGTGCGTCATCGACGAGTACGGCGGGTTCACCGGCGTGCTCACGGTCGAGGACCTCGCCGAGGAGCTCGTGGGCGAGATCACCGACGAGCACGACCCGGAGCAGCCCGTCACGGTCACGGCCGAGGACGACGGCGTGTGGGTCATGGGCGGCGACGTCCACGTCGACGAGGCGGAGCGCGCGATCGGGCAGGACCTGCCGCGCGGCGACCACGAGACGGTCTCCGGGCTCCTCATCGCCCAGCACGGCGCCCTGCCGCGCGCGGGCGACACGATCGAGGTCCCGCTGCCGGACGACCCGGCCGACCTCGTCCACGACGTGCCCGTGCACCGCTCGCTCGTCGTCGACGTCCTGTCGGTCGAGCGGCACGTGCCGCGCCTCGTGCGGGTCCGGCTCGTGGAGCAGCGGGGCGACGCACCCGCCGCCGACGAGACGGGCGAGAGCGCCCGACCGACCACACGCCCGGCGACCGCTGCGGAGGAGTCCCGATGAGCAACCCCTGGGTCGTCGTCGTGGCGACCGTCGCGATCATCGCGCTCAGCGCGTTCTTCGTCGCCGTGGAGTTCGCGCTCCTCGGCGCCAAGCGGCACCGCCTCGAGGACGCCGCTCCGACCAGCCGCGCCGCGCGCGCGGCGCTGCGCAGCTCGAACGAGCTGACCCTGCTCATGGCGGGCGCGCAGCTCGGCATCACGGCGTGCACCCTCGCGCTCGGCGCCATCACCAAGCCCGCGGTGCACCACTGGCTCACCCCGGTCTTCGAGACCTGGGGCGCGCCCCTGTGGGCCGCCGACGTCGCGGGCTTCGTGCTCGCGCTCGTCATCGTGACGTTCCTGCACCTCGTCATCGGGGAGATGGCGCCCAAGTCGTGGGCGATCGCCCACCCGGAGCGCTCGGCCACCCTGCTGGCGCTCCCGATGCGCGGGTTCATGTGGGCGTTCCGCCCGCTCCTGCGCTGGCTCAACGCGCTCGCGAACCGCTGCGTGCGGGCCGTCGGCGTCGAGCCGGTCGAGCACGTCGAGGGCGGCGGTCAGGACCCCGCGACCCTGCGCCACCTCGTCGAGCACTCGGCGAACGTCGGCGCGCTCGAGGCGTCGTACCGCGTCCAGATCTCCGGTGTCATCGAGCTGGAGACCCTCACTGTCGACGCTCTCGTGCCCGCGGAGGGCCGACCCACGTCGGTCCCGGCGACCGCCACGGCCGCGGACGTGCGCGCCGCGTCCGCCCGGTCGGGCCACCTGCGCATCCTCGTCGAGAACGGGAGCGTCGTACCGAAGGTCGTGCACGTGCGCGACACGCTGCTGGAGCCCGACGACCGGCCCGCCGGGGAGCTCGCGCGCCCGGGGTTCGTCCTCGCGTCCGGGACGACCGTGCACGCCGCGCTCGCGCGCATGCGCGAGTCGAGCGAGCAGCTCGCGGTCGTCATGGACGGCGAGCGGTTCGTCGGCGTCGTGACGCTCGCCGACGTGCTGCGCCGGATCCTGCCGACCCCGGAGGATCCGGTGCCCGCGCTCGTCGGCTGACCTGCCCGGCGTACGGTGGAGGGCCTCGGCGACGCGCGTCGCCGGGGCCCCTCGCCGTCCGCCCCGACCGAAGGCAGGCCATGCCCACGCCCGTCACCCCGTCGTCCTCCCCGTCCTTCTTCGCTCCCCCGTTCCCGGAGCCCCGCTCCCTTCTGTCCGACGACCTGCTCGACGCGGTCCGTGGCCGCGCCGCGGGCTACGACCGCGACAACGCGTTCTTCGACGAGGACCTCGCGGCGCTCGTCGACGCGGGATACCTGCGCGCGCTCGTCCCCACGTCGTTCGGCGGCGCCGGGCTCGGCCTGCGCGAGGTCGCGCACGAGCAGGCACGCCTCGCGGGCGCGGCGCCCGCGACGGCGCTCGCGGTGAACATGCACCACGTGTGGACCGGCGTCGCGCGCTACCTGCACGAGCGCGGCGACTCGTCGCTCGACTGGCTGCTCGAGGAGGCCGGCCGCGGCGAGGTGTTCGGCTTCGGGTACTCCGAGGGCGGCAACGACCTGGTCCTGCTCGGTTCGCGCACCGAGGCACGACCGGACGGCGCGGGCGGCTACACGTTCCACGGCCGCAAGATCTTCACGTCCAACTCGCCCGCGTGGACGCGCCTGGGCGTCCTCGGCCTCGACACTGCGTCCGACGACGCCCCGCGCCTCGTGCACGCGTTCGTCCCCCGGGACTCCGGGGTCGAGGTGCTCGACGACTGGGACACGATGGGCATGCGGGCCTCGCAGTCCCGGTCCACGGTGCTCGACGGCGCTCACGCGCCCGCCGACCGCGTCGTCCGGCGCCTCGCGCCCGGCCCCACGCTCGACCCGCTCGTCGTGGGGATCTTCACGACGTTCGAGACCCTCCTCGCGTCCGTCTACACCGGGATCGCGGAGCGCGCGCTCGAGCTCGGCGTCGCCGCGGCGCGCCGCCGCACGTCGATGAAGAACGACGGCGCGTCGCTCGCGCAGGACCCGGACATCCGGTGGCGACTCGCCGACGCCGCGCTCGCGCTCGACGCGGTCTGGCCGCAGATCGACACCGTCGCGGGCGAGCTCGACGCGCTCGTCGACCGCGGCGCGGGCTGGTTCCGCGCGACCGCGGGGCTCAAGGTGCGCGCCACGGAGACTGCGAAGACGGTGGTCGACCAGATGGTGCGCGTCGCCGGCGGGTCGAGCTACTTCGCCGGCAACGAGCTGGGCCGCCTGTACCGCGACGTGCTCGCCGGGATCTTCCACCCGTCCGACGACGAGTCGGCCCACTCGACGGTCGCCCAGTCCCTCCTGGGCCCGCCCGCCTGACCTTCCCTCCCTCCACCCGCCGAGTCGGGTGGTGGTCAGGGGGTGGTTGGTCGGGGCAGCCGTCGCGCAGGCGGGCGTACGCTGCGGCCATGAGCGACCCGCACGTCCCCGCCGCCCTCTCCCCCGCGACCGTCGCCGTCGCTGCCGGGCGGCCCGAGCGCGGGCAGGGCGCGCCCGTGAACCCGCCGATCGTCTTGTCGTCCACGTACGTCTCGCAGGGTGTACAGCAGCCTGGTGAGCTCCTGTACACGCGGATGGACACCGAGACCTGGCACCCGTTCGAGGAGGCGCTCGCCGCGCTCGAGGGCGCGGCGGAACCGGGCGTGGTCTTCGGCTCGGGGATGGCGGCCGTCGCGGCCGTCTTCTCGTTCGTCCCCGCCGGTGGCAGGGTCGTCCTTCCCCGGCACGCCTACCAGGTGACGCTCGGCTTCGCGGACGACCTCGCCGCGCGCGCGGGCGTGGAGGTCGTCCGCGTCGACGTCGCGGACACCGACCAGGTGCTCGCCGCTCTCGACGGCGCCTCGCTCCTGCTCGTCGAGTCGCCGACCAACCCCATGCTCGAGGTCGCCGACCTGCCGGTGCTCCTCGCGGCGGCGCGCGACCGGGGCGTGCTCACCGCCGTCGACAACACGTTCGCGACACCGCTCGGGCAGCAGCCGCTCGCGCACGGGGCCGACGTCGTCGTGCACTCGGTGACGAAGTACCTCGCCGGGCACTCCGACGTGGTCCTCGGCGCCGCGGTGGCCCGGACGCCCGAGCTCGTCGCGGCCCTGCGCGCGTACCGGACCCTGCACGGCTCGATCCCCGGCCCGTTCGAGGTGTGGCTCGCGCTGCGCGGCCTGCGCACCCTCGCGCTGCGCGTCGAGCGCGCCCAGGCGAACGCCGCCGAGCTGGCCAGGCGGCTCGCCGACCACCCGGACGTCGTCGACGTGCGCCACCCGAGCCTGCCGACGGATCCCGGTCACGAGCGCGCGTCGCGCCTCATGACGGGCTACGGGTCGATCCTCGGGGTCCGCCCGCGCGGCGGAGCGTCGGGGGCTGACGCGGTCGTCGCGGCCGTGCGCCTGTGGGTGCCGGCGACGAGCCTCGGCGGCGTGGAGTCGAGCCTGGAGCGTCGCCGACGGTTCGCGACCGAGTCGCTCACGGTCCCCGAGGACCTGCTGCGGCTCTCCGTGGGCATCGAGGACGTCGAGGACCTCTGGCAGGACCTCGACCGCGCGCTGCGGGCACCCGCCGACTGACCTCCCCCGAGGTGCGCTACCGTGCCTCGACGTCCGGGCGCCCGGGCCGCGACGGGTCGGGCGTGCCCACCGGGCCCGCCGGGACGTAGAAGACGCCGTCGTCGAGGTCGACGTCGAACGGACGCCCCTCCGCGGGGCGCTGCACGATGTCGAGGCGCTGACGCTCCTTCTCCTCGGTGAGGTGCGTGCGGCTCGGCTGGAAGATCTCGACGATCTCGCCGAACATGCCCGACGACGCGCTCTCGCCCCCACCCGCGTCGCGGCGGGCGCGCGCCTCGGCGCCGGAGGTGAACCGCGTGATCCCGACGACGAGCAGCACCGTGAGCGCGACCGTGACGAGCACGCCCACCGCGTCTGCGCCGATCCCCTGCAGCATCTCCCGAGCCTAGCGTCGACCACCCCGACCGGACCACGACGGCAAGGCCCCGCGCACACGACCCCGGGACGACGTCGACATCCTGCCGAGACACCGCCGTGACCCGACCGGAACCGGACCGTGCCCTGTCCGCCGCGCGGGCGTGACCTGCGCTTTCTACGATCGAGCCATGAGGACACGACGAGCGGTGCAGACCGGAGGCCGGCGAGGACGGCCCGCCCTGGCGAGGCCGCGACGACGCCCCGCGGCAGCCGCCGCGGCAGCGGGGCTCGTGCTGGCCCTCGCCGCGTGCACGCCGGGCGGCACGGACGACTCCCCGTCGCCGTCGGGCACCGCGACGAGCGACTCGCCCAGCCCCACGGACGCGCCGTCCGACGGGTCGGGCGAGAACCCGACGGACGACTCGTCGGCACCGGCCGACGACGCGACCGAGGCCCCGCTGCCGTTCCCCGCGAACACCGATCCCGACACCCAGGACCCGTCCGCGGACGCAGCCCTGACCGTGACGGACATCCGGATCGGTCACCACGACGGCTTCGACCGCGTCGTCTTCGAGCTCGGCGGCACGGGGGCGCCCGGGTGGCTCGTCGAGTACGTCGACCAGCCGATCGACGACGGCAGCGGCAACGTCGCGACCGTCGACGGCGACGCCTACCTGCAGGTCATGATCTCCGGCTCGGGATACCCCATGGACACGGGCGTCGACGAGTACGCGGGCCCCAACCCGGTGCGCGCCGGCGACGACGGCGAGGTCGAGGAGGTCCTGCTGCGCGGGGTCTTCGAGGGCTACACGCAGGCGTTCGTCGGGGTCGACGACGAGCAGCGACCCTTCCGGGTGTTCTCGCTCGAGGACCCGACGCGCGTGGTGGTCGACGTCCGCGACGACGACTGACGCTCCGCGCCCGGCCCCGCAGCCGTCCTCAGCGCTCCGCCGAGATCCCCTCGGCCTTCTGCGGCCGGGCGAGCAGGCCGCGCGCCATCTCGTCGACGGGCATGCCCTCGTGCAGCACCGCGACGACGCCGGCCGTGATGGGCATCTCGACGCCCACCTTCTGCGCGAGCTCGAGCACCGACCGGCAGGACTTGACGCCCTCGGCCGTGCCGCCGGTGGCGGCGATCGCGTCGTCGAGGCTCAGCCCCTGGCCGACGTGCTTGCCGAGCGTGTGGTTGCGCGAGAGCGGCGACGAGCACGTCGCCACGAGGTCGCCCATGCCCGCGAGGCCGGGGAACGTCTCGGCGTCCGCCCCGAGCGCGAGGCCCAGGCGCGTGATCTCGACGAGCCCGCGGGTGATGACCGTGGCCGTGGTGTTGTAGCCGAACCCCCGCCCCTGGGCGATCCCCACCGCGAGGGCGATGACGTTCTTGACCGCGCCGCACAGCTCGACCCCGACGACGTCGCGGTTCGTGTAGGGACGGAAGTACGACGACGAGCAGGCCCGCGCCACGTACCGCGCCACGTCCTCGTCGACGCACGACACGACGGTCGCCGTCGGCTGGCGGTGCGCGATCTCGCGCGCCAGGTTCGGGCCCGACACCACGGCGACGCGCTCGGGCGGCAGCCCGAGGGACTCGGCGACGACCTCGCTCATGCGGCGGTCGGTGCTCAGCTCGACGCCCTTCATGAGCGAGACCGCGACGGCGTCGGGCTCCAGGTGCGGGCGCAGCTCGGCGAGCGTCGTGCGCGCGACCTGCGAGGGGATCGCGACGACCACCAGGCCCGCCCCGGCGAGCGCGTCGCGCGCGTCGGTCGTCGCCCGGATGCCCGCGGGCAGCTCGATCCCCGGGAGCCGCTTCTCGTTGCGGCGCTCGACGTTCACCTGCGCGGCGACCTCGGGGTCGCGGCCCCACAGGCGGACCTCGCAGCCGGCGTCGGCGAGCACGGCGGCGAACGTCGTGCCCCAGCTCCCCGACCCGAGGACCGCGGCGACGACGCGCTCCGGGGGAGGGGCGTCGTCGGCGCCGAGCGGCGCGGGACTGATCTCGACGGTCTGGTCCCCGCTCACCGACGGCGCTCCGAGCCCGGGTGCTGACGCAGGTCGAAGCGCTCCGCGGGCGCCTTCGCGCCGCGGATCTCCTCGAGCTGGCGCGTGATCGCCGCCATGATGCGCTCGGTCGCCTCGCGCAGCGTCGCGGTGTCCTGCGGGCGGTCGTAGAGGTCGGACAGGTCGACGGGCGGGCCGGCGTGCACCGCCACCCGCTTGGGCGGGATCGGCTTGAACACCTTGCCGTACGGCGCGAGGAGCTGCTCGGCGCCCCACTGCGCGATGGGAACCACAGGGGCGCGGCTCGTCAGGGCCAGCCGCGCGACGCCCGTCTTGCCGACCATGGGCCAGCCGTCGGGGTCGCGCGTCAGCGTCCCCTCGGGGAAGAACACGACGCACTCCCCCTCGTCGAGGCGCGCGGTGGAGTCGACGAGCGACTGCGCGGCGCCCGCGGTACCGCGGTGGACCGGGATCATGCCCGTGCGACGCAGGATGCCCCCCAGGACCGGCACCGTGAACAGCGACGCCTTGGCCGTGATCTTGGGCGCGCGCCCCTGGTCGTAGAGGAAGTGCGCGAGCGTCACGGGGTCGACCTCCGTGACGTGGTTCGCCGCGGCGATGAAGCCGGTCGCGGGAAGGTTCTCCGCGCCGCGCCAGTCACGGCGGGTGATCGCGAAGAGGATCGGGCGCAGGAAGAACGCGAGGGTCTTGTACGCGCGCGGGGTCTCGGGCAGGCTCGGCACGGTCACCGAGCCTACCGGGCGCGGCCCGCCGCTCAGATCCAGCCGTGCCGCCGCGCCACGTGCGCCGCCTCGTGACGGTTCGCCGCCCCGAGCTTCGCGGCGGCCGACGACAGGTAGTTGCGCACCGTTCCTGGGGCGAGGTGGGCGCGCGTCGCGATCTCCTCGACGGGCGCCCCGTCGGCGGCGAGCTCGAGCACGTCCGCCTCGCGCGCGGTGAGCGGGCTCGCGCCCGCGGCGATCGCCTCCGCGGCCAGCTCGGGGTCGACGTAGCGGCCGCCGTCGCGCACCTGCCGCACGACGTCGGCGAGCACGCGCGACGAGACCGTCTTGGGCAGGAACCCGCGCGCGCCCGCCTCCAGCGCGCGCTTGAGATAGCCCGGCCGGCCGTGGCTCGTGACGATCACCACACCGCACGACGGCAGGTCGCGCGCGAGGCGCTGCGCGACCTCGACCCCGTCGAGCCCGGGCATCTGGAGGTCGAGCACCGCGACGTCGGGCTCGAGCTTGAGGGCGGCGGCGACGGCCTCGGGACCCGAGGCCGCCTGCGCCACGACCTCCAGGTCGTCCTCGAGGGCCAGGAGCGACGCGACGGCGTCGCGGATGAGGTTCTCGTCGTCGGCGAGCAGGATGCGGATCACGCGCGCGTGGTCCTCTCGGTGGTGGGGGCGGGAAGGTCGCGAGCGCTGCCCCGCGCCGGTGCCCCCCGGGCCGCGCCGTCGTCGGGCACGCGCGCGACGAGGCGGTACCGGCCGCCGTCGGACCACGTGCGCAGGCTCCCGCCGGCGCCCTCCAGCCGCTCCCGGAGACCGACCAGCCCGGAGCCGCGTCCGTCGCCCGTCCCCGTGGGGGCGCCGTCGTTGACGATCTCGACGACGCTCGACGTCCGGTCCCGGTGCACCGTGATCGTGCACGTGCGGGCGGTCGAGTGCCGCACCACGTTGGTGACGCCCTCGCGCACCGCCCAGGCGAGCGCCTCCTGCGCGTCGGCGCCGACCGGGGTCTCCTCGCCGTGGACGGTCGTCTCGATGCCCGCCGAGCGCAGGACCGAGCGGGCGCCGACGAGCTCGGCCCCGAGGTCGGCGGTGCGGTAGCCGGCGACGACGGCGCGCACCTCGCGCAGCGCGTCCTGCGCGATCCGGCGCACCTCGAGCATCTGCTCCTCCGCGCCGGGGCGGCCCCGGGCGGCCAGCTCCGCGGCGAGCTCGCTCTTCACGGCGACGACGGACAGCGTCCGCCCGAAGACGTCGTGCAGGTCGCGGGAGAACCGCAGCCGCTCCTCCGCGACGGCGAGCCGGGCGTGGAGCACGCGCGTGCGCTCCTGCTCCCACACGATGCCGAGCATCCACACGGACACGCGGTAGGACCCGAACACGGCGACGAGCATGATCGTGCCCGACAGCCCGAGGCCGAACGCCATGCCCGCGGTCGTCGAGGTGATCGGCCCGGTGCCCACCCACACGGAGCACCCCGTGACCGCGCCGAACAGGACGGCGAGGAGGGCGAGGCGCCGGAAGGTGAGGAGCGGCACGACGGCGAGCGTGCCGAACCCGAACCCCAGCAGGAGCGCGTAGTACCGGGCGCTCCCGGCGACGTCGTCCGCCGAACCGACCGGGAAGGTCCAGAACCCGACCACCGCGACCGCGAGGGACACGGCCCCGTGGAGCGCGAGCAGCCACGGGCGCACGACCGGGCCCCCGAGGAAGTGCACCACCCCCGCCCGGAGCATCGCGAGGCACGTGACGGTGTGCGCGAGGACGAGCAGCAGCCACGCGTTGACGGCCCCCGGCCGGAACGTCTGGTCGACGCCGACGAGCGCGAGCGCGAGGAACGGCTCGAACAGCGAGAGCAGGTACAGCGACCAGCGCGTGTAGGCGTCGAACCGCTCGGGCGCGGTCCGACGGCTCCACACGTCGAGGAACGTGCGTGGTCGGGTGATCACGTCGACCAGCGTCGCACGCACGCGCGCCGCAGCGCCGTGACAGGCGTCATGACCTGCGGTGACGACGCCGCGGGGTCAGTCGCGGCGGACGTCGGCACCGAGCGCGACGAGCTTCTCCTGGAAGTTCTCGTAGCCGCGGTCGATGAGGCTGATGCCGCGCACGGTCGACGTGCCCTTCGCCGCGAGCGCGGCGATGAGGTGGGAGAAGCCGCCGCGCAGGTCGGGGACCTCGATGTCGGCCGCGGCCAGCGGCGTCGGGCCGGAGATCACCGCGGAGTGGTGGAAGTTGCGCTGGCCGAACCGGCAGTCGCGCCCGCCCAGGCACTCCTTGTAGACCTGGATGGTGGCGCCCATGCCGCGCAGCGCGTCGGTGAAGCCGAACCGGTTCTCGTAGACCGTCTCGTGCACGATCGACAGGCCCTTGGCCTGGGTGAGCGCGACGACGAGCGGCTGCTGCCAGTCCGTCATGAAGCCGGGGTGCACGTCCGTCTCGAGGACGATCGGCGACAGGTCGCCGCCCGGGTGCCAGAACCGGATGCCGTCGTCCTGGACGTCGAAGCGGCCGCCGACCTTGCGGAACGTGTTGAGGAACGTCATCATCTCGGGCTGCGTCGCGCCCTTGACCGTGATGTCACCGCCTGTGGCGAGCGCGGCCGACGCCCACGACGCCGCCTCGATGCGGTCGCCGAGCGCCGTGTGCGTGTACCCGTCGAGGCGGTCCACGCCCTCGATGCGGATCACGCGGTCGGTGTCGACCGAGATGATCGCGCCCATCTTCTGGAGCACCGCGATGAGGTCCATGATCTCGGGCTCGATCGCGGCGTTCGCCAGCTCCGTGATCCCCTCGGCGCGCACGGCCGTGAGCAGGAGCTGCTCCGTGGCCCCCACCGACGGGTACGGCAGCGCGATCTTGGTGCCCTGCAGGCGGCGCGGGGCGCGGATGTGGATCCCGTTCTCGCGCTTGTCCACGACGGCGCCGAACTGGCGCAGGATGTCCAGGTGGTAGTTGATCGGCCGGTCGCCGATCCGGCACCCGCCCAGGTCGGGGATGAACGCCTCGCCCAGGCGGTGCAGCAGCGGGCCGCAGAACAGGATCGGGATCCGGCTCGAGCCCGCGTGCGCGTCGATGTCCGCGACGTGCGCCGACTCGACGTTGGAGGGGTCCAGGTCGAGGATCCCCGCGTCCGGGTCGGACTTCACCGCCACGCCGTGCAGCTCCAGCAACCCCGTCACGACGCCGACGTCGCGGATCTGCGGCACGTTGCGCAGCACGCTCGGCGACTCCCCCAGCAACGACGCCACCATCGCCTTGGACACGAAGTTCTTCGCGCCCCGTACGGTGATCGTCCCGTCCAGCGGGGTCCCGCCGTTGACGTACAGCACATCCTTCATGAGCTCTGGTCGCCCTCTCGCCAGCCGATGGTCCGTGGTGCCCCTGCGGGCCCGGTCCCGCGTGTCGTGGCCGCGGACGGCTCATCCGCGGGCGCGGGGCCCGAGTGCGCCAACATGCGGCACCCGGAGATTATTCACCCCCGCGGGCATGCTCGCCGCCATCCGGACGGCGGCGGCCGTCCCCGACACGTTACTCCCCGGTACGCCTGCGCGGGACGAGCGCCCAGAACCGCGAGGTAGAGCCCTGGTCCCGCGGGGTAGAGCCCTGGTCATGACCATGCCTCTACCTCGGCGGACCAGGGCTCTACCTGGGCGGACCAGGGCTCTCTCCCTCGGCGGACCGGGGCTCTCCCTCGGTGCAGCCGGAGGCCGGGTCAGACGGCGGTCGGGTCGAACCCCGCGACGTACCGGTCGATCTCGGCGAGGTAGGCGGCCCGCTGGGAGTCGCCCAGCCACGACGCCTCGAACGAGTTCCGCGCGAGCTGCACGACCTCCTGGGTCGTCAGGTCCGCGGCGTCCGCGAGCGCCACGTAGTTGTCGGCCACGTAACCGCCGAAGTACGCGGGGTCGTCCGAGTTCACCGTGACGCGCACGCCCGAGCGCAGCAGGCCCGCGATCTCGGTCGCCTTCATGTCGTCGGTGACGAACGAGTTCGAGACGGGGCAGCACGTGAGCCCCAGGCCGCGCTCGCGGACGACGTCGACGAGCGCCGGGTCCTCGACGACGTTCGTGCCGTGGTCCACGCGGTCGACGCCGATCTCGTCGAGCACGGTGCGGATGTTGTCGATGCTGCCGACCTGGTCGATGTCGCAGTGCATCGTGAGCCGGTAGCCGAGCTCGCGGGCGCGCGCGAAGACGTCGGCGAACTTCTGCGGCGGGTTGTCGCGCTCGTCCGAGTCGAGCCCGACGCCCAGGATCTTGTCCCGGAACGGCACCGACGCCTCGAGCGTCTCTGCCGCGCTCTGTGCGGAGTGGTCGCGCAGGAAGCACAGGATGAGGTGCGCGTCGATGCCGTGCTTGCTCGGCGCCTCGGCCGCGGCGCGGTGGTAGCCCGTCACGACCGCCTCGAACGGCACGCCCCGCGACGTGTGCGCCTGCGGGTCGAAGAACATCTCGGCGTGCTTCACGCCGTCCGCCGCCGCGCGGGCGAGGTAGGCGTCGGCGAGCTCGTAGAAGTCGTCCGCGGTCTGCAGCACCTCCATCGCCGGGTAGTACACGGCGAGGAAGCTCGTCAGGGAGTCGAACGCGTAGGTCGCGCGCACCTCCTCGACCGTCGTCTGGCCGATGTCGATCCCGTTCTTCTGCGCGAGCCGCAGCTTGAGGTCGGGCTCGAGCGTGCCCTCCAGGTGCAGGTGCAGCTCCGCCTTGGGCAGGCCGGTGACGAACTCACGGGTGGGCGTCGTGGGCGCGGGCATGGGTCTCCTTCTCGGGTCGGTGTCCCCCCGCCCCCATCCTCCCCCGTGCACGACGCCGGGGCGCACCCGCCCCCGGGACGGCCGCACCGGCGTCGGGCTCGCGGGGACGGTGGCGGCCCGAATCGATTAGGCGGCTGACGCCGCGGGCGGGTGCGAGGCATGGTCGTCGCGTTCGACATCCGAGAGCGAAGGAGCTGGAGAGATGCGACGCATCGCAGCGTGGGCCGCCGCCGTGGTCCTCGGCGCGGCCGGGCTCGTGGCGGCCTCGCCACCCGCCCCGGCCGCCGCGCACGGGGCGGAGGTGTTCCCGGGGAGCCGCCAGTACCTGTGCTGGGTGGACGGCCAGACGGGCAACGGGCAGGTCGACCCGCAGAACCCGGCGTGCGCGAACGCCTACGCGGTCAGCGGGACCTCGGCGTTCTACAACTGGTTCGGGAACCTGGACTCGAACGGCGCGGGCCGGACGGTCGGCTACGTCCCCGACGGGCAGATCTGCGACGGCGGGGGGCGCGGCCCGTACGACTTCAGCGGGTTCAACGCCGTGCGCGACGACTGGCCGCGGACGCACCTGACCGCCGGGGAGACCTACCAGTTCCAGCACAACAACTGGGCCGAGCACCCGGGACGCTTCGACGTCTACGTCACCCGGGAGGGCTGGGACCCGTCGAGCCCGCTCGCCTGGGACGACCTCGAGCTCGTCGACAGCGTGACGAACCCGCCGGACACGGGCGGACCCGGCGCCCTGAACTACTACTACTGGGACGTCACGCTTCCGGCGGACCGCAGCGGCGACCACATGATCTTCACCCACTGGGTCCGCTCGGACAGCAACGAGAACTTCTACTCGTGCTCCGACGTCGCGTTCGACGGCGGCGCCGGCGAGGTCACGGGGATCGGCGACGACGGCGGCGAGCCGACCGAGCCGGCGTGCCCCGACGAGGCGCCGGGCGCCCCGGGAACGGTGATGGCCATGTCCGTCACCGCGACCAGCGCGCACGTCATGTGGGGTGCCGCCGAGTCCGGGTGCGTCACCGGGTACGACGTGCTCGACCCCGTCACCGGCCAAGTCCTCGCGAGCACCGACGGGTCGCCCATGGTCGACCTCACCGGTCTCGAGCCCGACACGGCGTACACGGTGGAGGTCCGGTCGCGGAACGACCACACCGGGGCGGTCTCCGGGACCAGGAACGTCACGTTCACGACGCTGGACGACGGCGGCACCCCCGAGCCCACCGGCGCGTGCACCGTCGACTACTCCGCGGCCGCCTGGGGCGGCACGAGCACCGGGTTCACCGCGTCGGTCACGGTGACCAACACGTCCGCCGCGACCGTGGACGACTGGGTCGTCACGTTCGACTACCCCGGGGGTCAGCGGGTCGACGCGCCGGGATGGAGCGCGGCCGTCGCCCAGACGGGCACCACGGTCACGGCGACCCACCCGGCGTGGCAGCCGAGCATCGCGCCGGGGCAGTCGGTCACGTTCGGCTACAACGGCGCGACCACGACGGCCGGCACCCACCCCGATCCCACCGGGTTCACGCTCGACGGGGTCGCCTGCGACTGACGCGCGACGACGGTGGGCCGGCGGGGACCGCCCCGTCGGCCCACCCACCTCTAGTCCGTCGCCGAGACCAGACCCACGCGGTAGGCGAGCACGACCGCCTGCACCCGGTCCCGGAGCCCGAGCTTGGCCAGGATCCGGGACACGTACGTCTTGACGGTCTCGGGGGTGATGACGAGCACGCTCGCGATCTCCGCGTTGGACAGCCCCGCGGCGAGCTGCTCGAGCACCTCGAGCTCGCGCGGGGTCAGGGCACGCACGACGTCGTCCCGCGCGGGGCGGGAGGCGTCGGTCGGCCGCACCCGCTCGGCGTAGCGGCCGACGAGGGCGCGGGTGACGCTCGGGGCCAGCAGGGACTCGCCCCGGGCGATCGTCCGGATGCCCTCGACCAGCTCGGCGGGAGGGGCGTCCTTGAGCAGGAACCCGCTCGCCCCGGCGCGCAGCGCCTCGTAGACGTACTCGTCGACGTTGAACGTGGTCACCATGAGCACCTTCGCCGGCGTCTCGACGTCGGGCCCGGCGATCTGCCGTGTCGCCTCGATGCCGTCGAGCACGGGCATCCGGATGTCCATGACCACGACGTCGGGGCGCAGCCGTCGCGCGGCCTCGACGGCCGCCCGGCCGTCCTGCGCCTCGCCGACGACCTCCATGTCGGCCTGCGCGGAGAAGATCGTGACGTAGCCGACCCGCACCAGCTCCTGGTCCTCGCAGACCAGGACGCGGATCGGGGGCCGTGGCCCCGGCGGCGAGACGGTCATGGGCTGCTCCTGGTCGGGGCGGTGGTCGGGGCGGTGGGGATCCGGGCCCGCACGCGGAATCCCCCGTCAGGCGTGGGGCCGGTCTCCAGGTCCCCGTCGAGGACGCGGACGCGCTCGCGCAGACCGGCGAGCCCGCGACCGGCCGGTGGCGCCGGATCCACGGTGCCAGGCCCGTCCGGCGACGGAGTTCCCGGCCTGGCGACCGACGAGTCGGGTCCGCCGGTGCTCACCTCGGCCTCGACGTGGTCGGCGCCGTGCCGCACGCGGACCGTGGTCGGGCGCCCGGGCGCGTGCTTGAGCGCGTTGGTCAGGCCCTCCTGCACCACCCGGTAGGCGGCGAGCCCGACGGCGTCGGGCAGGTCGCGCCGTCGACCCTCCTCCGTCCACTCCACCGGTTGGCCGGACCGGCGGGCCTGGTCGACGAGGTCGCCCACGCGGCCGAGGACCGGCGCCCGCTCCGCCGGGGCCGCCTCGCCCGTGGCCTCGAGCACGCCCAGCAGGTGCCGGAGCTCCGTCAGGGCGCGTCGCCCGGTGCCGCTGATCGCGACGAGCCCTTCGGCGGCGCGGTCGGGTGCCGCGTGCAGGAGGTACTGCGCGGCGTCGGCCTGCACGACCATCGCGGTCACGTGGTGCGTCACGACGTCGTGCAGGTCCCTCGCGATCCGGGCGCGCTCCTGAGCGGTCGCGACGGCGGCCGCGAGACGCCGACGCTCGACCTCCTCGGCCCGCCGGCGACGCACTCCCGCGCCGGCCGACCAGATCACCACCAGGACGAGGTAGAACGCGAGGAACACGGGCAGCCGGTTGGGCGAACCGAGGCCGGACAGCGTGGCCGCGAGGACGACGTAGCCACCGGTCACCACGGCGGCGATGATCCGACGAGACCGCGCCAGGTGGGCCCCGGCGGTGTACAGCGCCACGTAGAGGCCGACGCTCGCGAACGTCGGCGGGCAGGCCAGCACCTGCGCCGCGGCGAAGGCGGCACCGACGACGGCGAGGCAGACCCCGGGTACGCGGCGGCGGAACGCGAGCGGCAGGCACTGCGCGAGGGCGAGCGTCACCGCCAGCGCGTCCGTCGGCCGCTCGGGCAGGTCACCGAGCTCGACGCCGATCGTCGAGAGCGTCGGGACGAACCCGAGCACCGCGAGGGCGACCGCGAGCGACGCGTCCAGCGCGTCCTGCCGTCCCGGTCGCCACCGTCGACGCGGCTCACCGGGGCGAGACGCCCGGTCGAGGACGGGGGTGTCGGGCACGGCCCGAGCCTACGGGCGACGACGGCGGGCCGGGACCCACGTCCCACGCCGGCGCGCGAGCACGAGCATCGGGACGGCGATCAGCGCGCCGAGCACCACGGTCACCACCGACCCCTCGATGCCGAACGCTCCGCCCGTCAGCAGGCTCGGCCCCGAGACGCCGGCGACCAGCAGGCCCGCGGAGGCGTGCCCCGAGACGGGGATGCCGAGCAGCGCGATCGTGGCGTTCCAGGCGAGGTGCAGGCCGATGGCGAACCACAGGTTCCGCCGCCAGAGGAACGCGGCGCCGAGCAGTCCGCCCGCCTCGATCGCGATCGCCAGCGCGCTCCACGCGGTCGCGGCCGGGTTGAACAGGTGCGTGAGACCGAAGAACAGGGCCGTGATCCCCAGCGCGACCCAGCTCCCGAGCAGACGCTCGAGCGCCTGGAGCGCGAAGCCACGGAACATGAGCTCCTCGGTGACGGCGGCGCCGACGGTCACCGCGACGATCGGTGCCACCACCGCGAGGAGGTCGCCGTCGGCGACGCGGAACGTGTAGCCGCCGAGGGCCGTGACGACGGCCGCGGACACCGCGACGAAGCCGAGCCCGACCGCGGCGCCCAGCAGCGCCTCCGGCACCGCGCGGCGGCCGGCGAGCTCGGGCGTGCGGCGGTGGGCGACGCACCGCATGACCACCCGGTAGACGACGACCGCGAGCGCCGCGCCCAGCACGGGGAGCAGCAGGAACTGTTCGGCCGACGCCGTCAGACCTCCGACGAGGGCGACGCCGACCACGCCGATCAGCATCCACGTCAGGGGGTGCCGCAGGAAGCGGGACATCGGGCCGCCGCCGTCGTCCTCCCGGGTCCGGGGGCGAGGTGTCGTGGTCGTCGTGCTCATGCGGGCCTCCGTCGCTGTGCGTGACCGCCCGGCTGGGCGACCACCGGCAACGCTAGGAATCCGGGCGCTCCGGCGAATCACCCCCGGGTGAGCAGTCCGGATAGCTCTCACGGGGGACCCACGCCGCGGCAGACCCGCCTCGTGACGCCCGGAGCTCAGTTGCGGTTCAGGCCGTGCCTCCGCGAGTCCAGGGCGACCTTGAAGTGGCTCTCTGCCTCGTCGATCACCCGCGTCGGTGTCGACGGGTCGAACACCCGCAGCAGCGAGAAGCGGAAGCCGGTGGGGTCGACGGTGCGCAGCTCGACGTTGCCACCGTGGCCGTTGGTCGCGTACGCGGTCCAGCGCTGCCGGATGCTCTCCGCACCGTCGGCCTTGCCCACGTAGTGCCGACCGTCGCGGGTGTCGGTGATCAGGTAGACACCGACGACGGAGGCCAGCGCCGTGCGCCACGCGGCATAGCGGTGCTCGCGCATCACCGCCTGCAGCTGCGCGTGGTCGAGCACGAGCCGGTCGAACCCCGGGAACGGCACGGGCCGCGCGTCGGCGATCTCCATGACCGGGTAGCCCGCCGCGGTCGGGCCGTTGAGCCGCCACGTGCGCGGCGACCGCCAACCGATCACCAGCCGGTCCCTCAGGTCCGCGAGCCGCTCGGACTCGACCAGGTCGAACGTGCGGAGGGCCCCGTCGTTCGAGACCTCACCGCGGTTCTCCAGCACCGACCACAGCCGCGCCCGGTCTCCACCCTCGCGGAGGAACACGACCCAGATGCCCGGCGGAGCAGCCGGGAAGATCCGTGGCGACGTCGACTGCCGGCGTGTGTACGCCAGGATCTCGTCATCGGTCGAGTCCGCGTGGATGCCCGGCAGGCCCGTGTCCTCGTGCTCCTTGACGAAGGCGTGCCGGATCACGAGGGCCTCCGCGGGGTCGATGAGCCCGCTGCGCAGGATCGGTTCGAGCGTCAGTGTCATGTGCCGGTCGGTCTCCCGTGTCGTCGTGGCGTCTCGTCCGCCGTCGTCGAGGCCGCCCGGCGCGTTCGCCGGCTGCCGTCGGTCGAGGTCGGCCGGGCAGCCCCCGCGTCGCCGCGAGTACGGCCCCGCGCCGCGTCCAGCGCCGTCACCAGTCGACGACGCGCGCCACGACGCTCCCCGCACCCCGCGCGAGCCAGACGACGCCGCGCCCGACGTTCACGACGACGCTGACGAGGTCGGCGAGCTCGAGGACTCTGGCGATGCCGCGCCCGAGGACTCGGAACGGTCGCCACACCTGGTACCAGAAGCCCCGTCGCGGCCGGCTCGGCGAACTCACGACGGAAGCGTGCCACACACGACCCGTTCTCGGCCGCTCGGCCACGTGCTCGCCACGCCCGCTAGGGTGCTTCGCATGCGAAACGACGACCCTGCGGCGGTGGCCTCCGAGGAGCTGCGGATCCAGATCCCGGCGGGCGGCTGGGTCGTCGGCACGGTGCGCCGGCCCGCCGAGGAGCCGCCCCGCGGCGTCGTGGTGATCCACCCGGCGACGGCGGTCCCCGAGCGCCTGTACACGGGGTTCGCGGAGTTCCTCGCTACCCACGGGTACGTGGCCGTCACCTACGACTACCGCGGCACCGGCCGGTCCGGCAGCCCGCGCTCCCACCGCGGCCTGCGCATGCGCGACTGGATGGCCGACGACGTCCCCGCGGTCGCCGCGTGGGCCCGCCCGCGGTTCGGCGACGTGCCGCAGCTCGCCGTCGGGCACAGCATCGGCGGGCACGCGCTCGCGCTCGGCAAGGGCTCACGGGGCCTGGCCGGGTTCGTCACGGTCGCGTCGCACGTCGCCGCGACGTCCACGATCCCCGACCGTGCGGAGCGGGCGCGCGTCAGGCTGATCCTGCGGGTGCTCGGCCCCGCGGCGGCCCGGGTGCTCGGCTACGTCCCCGGCCGTCGCCTGAGCCTCGGGGAGGACATGCCCGCCGCCGCGATGCTCGAGTGGAGCCGCTGGACCACCCTGCCGGGCTACTTCTTCGACGACCCGACCATGACCGCCGCCGCGGACGCGGCACGCGTCACCGGCGACGTCCTCGCCGTCGGGTTCACCGACGACCCGTGGGCCACCCCCGCGCAGATCGACGCGATCACCGACCGCCTCACGGCCGCTCGCGTCGAGCGACGGACGTGGAGCCCCGCCGACGGCGGCGTGCAGGCGATCGGTCACATGGGCTTCTTCCGCCGAGGCCTGCGCGACACGCTCTGGCCCGAGCTCCTCGCCTGGCTCGACGCCCGCGCGGGGGCCGCCCCGGCGCAGGAGGACGGCAACGTCCGCTTCCCTGCCAGGAAGCCGCGACGATGACGCGTCGCCCGCCGCGGCTGGTGTTCCTCACCACCGCGGCGGAGCGCCAGATGCGGCGCTGGATCGCGCGACGCGGCAGCGCACACGGCACCGGGACCGGCGGGCAGGGATTCGGCGCCCCCGCCGCCGGCGTCCTGCTGCACCTCGCCGACCACCCCGGCGCGACGATCGGCGAGGTGACCGCCGCGCTGCAGGCCTCCCCCGCCGGCACCAGCGGCCTGCTCGCCCGCATGGAGCGCGCCGACCTCGTGCGCCGTCGCACCGACCCCGACGACCGACGCACCGTCCACCTGGACCTCACGCCCACCGGTACCGCGGCGCTCGACGACGTCCGCGCCGCGCTCGCCGAGCTCAACGACCGCCTCACCGACGGCTTCACCCCCGACGAGCTGGCCACGGTGAGCCGCTGGCTCGAGCACGTGACGCGGACGCTCTCGTAACGGTCGCACCCTCCCCGGCTCCGGATGGGCGCCATCATGGGCCTGTACGTAACATCAAAAGTAGGTAACATTCGATGCGACCTACATCGGAGGAAACCATGGTGACCGGCTTCGTCGGTCGGAAGCGCGAGCTCGCCGACCTCGATTACGTCCTGGAGCAGGTGCGGAACCCGACCTCCGACAGGCCGGGGAAGGCGATCGCCCTGCGTGGACGTCGCAGGGTCGGCAAGTCCCGCCTCGTCACCGAGTTCGTCGAGCGTGCAGGGGTGCCGTCGCTGTACTTCCTGGCAGACGGATCGCGCCCCGAGCTCGAACAGCGCCGACTTCTCGAGACCGTCGCCGCCTCCGGTCTGCCCGGTGCGGACGCCGCCGGATACGCCGTCTCCGGTTCCTGGCAGGACGCCCTGACCGTCCTGGCCCTCGCCCTGCCAACGGACCGGGTGTCGATCATCGTGCTGGACGAGGTCTCCTACCTGACCGGCGACCCAGGGTTCGAGGGCGCGCTCCAAGGCGTGTGGGACACCCGGTTCTCGGCGCTGCCCGTGCTCCTCGTCCTCGTGGGGTCGAATCAGTCAGAGATGGAACGGCTCACCAGCCACGGACGCCCGTTCTACGGCCGCAGCGTCGACAAAGAGATCCTCCCGCTGACCCCGCAGGACGTGGCGACGATGACGGGCCTGGACGCGGCACCAGCGATCGATGCCTATCTGGTGACGGGCGGCCTGCCCCCGCTGGTCACGGCGTGGAGACGTGGGCAGTCGGTCGCGGACTACCTCGCCGACGGCCTGTCCACCTCGATCAGCACGCTGGTCGTGTCGGGCGAACGGGTCCTGTCCTCCGAGTTCCCCTCCGAGACCCAGGCGAAAGACGTGCTGCGCGCGATCGGCGCGGACGCCCGGACGTTCACGGCGATCGGCCAGGCTGCCCAGGTCGACCAACGCGCTTCGCTCTCGCGTTCGCTCGACCAGCTGGTCGAGCGGCGCGTCGTCGCCGTCGACGAGCCCCTCTCGACCAAGCCTGCCCACCACAAGCAGTACCGGATCGACGACCCGTACATGCGCTTCTGGCTCGCGTTCCTGCACGACGCCGCCGACCTCATCGATGCAGGCCGTGGCGACATCGTGACGCGGCGCATCGAGCGCGGGTGGTCGACGTGGCGCGGACGAGCCGTCGAGCCCGTCGTCCGGCGGCTCCTCTGGGAGCGAGCGCTCGACGACGACGTCGTGCCGGCGTCCGCCGTCGTCGGCGGCTGGTGGAACCGCAAGGGCGACGTCGAGGTCGACCTGGTCGGCGCCGATCGGCGACCCGCGAAGACCGTCACCTTCATCGGCTCGATCAAGTGGCGCGAGACCGCACCCTTCGATCTCCATGACGCCACCGAGCTGGTCAACCAGCGCAGCGTCGTCCCTGGGGCCGACCAGGACGCCCCGCTGATCGCCGCGTCCCGCTCCGGGGGCAGCATCGACGGCATCACGATCCTCACCCCGGCCGACCTGCTCGGCTGAGCTCACCGCTACGGCAGGTGGGCCCCGTCGAAGGCGTCGAGCATGCTGGGACGTCGGCGGTGTCTATCCCGCGGGCAGCCCCCACCCCGGTCCGCGCCTCGGCCCAGGCGTTGTTCCGCCTCCTGCGTGCCTCTCCGAGTGGCCCGCAGGGGGCACGCCTGTCTCAGGTGCGCACGGGCCTCCAGACAGAAAGAGGCCTGGAACCGTGGAACTCCGCGGATCCGGGCCTCTGACCACGCGATCGGACGGCGTCCGACCTGACATGCTGCCTAGAAGTTGATCATCTAGTTCGAAGGCCCCGGGATCGTTGATATTCCGCGGATTCCTGCTTCTTCGGTTCTGGGCCGTGCCACCTGCGTGCCACTACGAAACGACGAGTCATGAGGGCGACGTAGCAACACCGCGCCAAGGTTATCGCGCACCCTGTGCGGTGTCAGGAGTCCCAGTACTTGCCGCAGCGGGCCGGGAGGCGCGGAGTTCCGCGGAACATGCGGCGGGTCGGTGGACCTCGTGCCACCTGCGTGCCACTTCTGTAGAAGATGCACTCGACCCGAGTGCAACCAGCAGCTCCTGCAGCACAAGACTACCCGCGCCCGACGGCAAGGCCACGCGGCCCGCAGACGCCGCTCGGCGGCCTCAACCACGGGAGACCGCTCCAGTAGCTTCAGCGCGAGCGAGCTGCGAAGCTCACGGACGTGGACGGCTACTCGCGGCATGTGAAGGCGGTCATTCCGCCTGAGCACACCGCGGAGCTCGCGGTCGTCGACGGATTGGCACGTCGGCTCGCTGAGCACATCGCCTCCACCCGCAACGCGATCGCAACGATCCATGTCCACGGCGCGCCGAGCAAGGCGATCCAGGACCACATCGCGACGCTGCTCCGCGTCGAGCTCGGGTTCGGCGAAGAGGTTGTCCTCACGCCCCAGACTGGGTTCGTCACGCAGGCCCGGCCGGACTTCTTCTACAGGCTGTCGCCAAGTCGCGGTGTCATCGCGGAGGTCGAGCGCGGCGGCACGACGACGAACAACCACGATCTGAAGGACCTCTGGAAAGCGCACATTGCACCGGACGCGCATCACCTGTTTCTCATCGTGCCGAGGAACAACTGGAAGGCAGACGGGACGCCGCGGGAGCGCCCATTCCAACTCGTCTCGCGGCGGTTGGGGGCCTTCTTCGGCGAGCCGCGTCGCGAGATCGACGTCCTGAGTGCGCACGTGTTCGCGTACTAGCCGTTCAACGGGATGGCGCGAACCTCTGCGAGTAGGCCGTCCAAGAGTCCTGGCACTTCGCTCAGCCCGGGCTCGACGCACAACATCGTCGCCGCTCGCACCTTCGCGCTGCCCCCGTGTACCCCGCCGCCGCGAGCGGCGGCCCGACCCTGATCGACAAGGGCTACCAAGGCGCCGGGATCGACATCCTGCACCCGCGCCAGCTGCCGACGAACGCTCACGTCGACGACCTCGCGAGAAACAAGATCCTCATCGCCCTACACGCCGTGGCCGAGCGCGGCAACGCGCTGCTGAAGAACACCTGGCACTCCCAGCGCCCGGTCACCCTCGACCCCAACCACATCACCGAGCGACCATCGCTTCGCGCTCGTCACGAGGACCGGTCGACTGCGTCGATGACACCCTTGAGGAGGCCCTCCGTGGCTTCGTTGCCGACGAGCAGCATGCGGTCTAGCAGGAGGTTGGAGCCTTCGCACGAGGTCTCGGACGCGAGCAGACAAGAGTGGCACGCCGCGAGGTTGAGGCCGTCCAGGTTCTGCGGGTTCGCTTCCGAGCAGACCGGGTCGTTGGAGCACCAACTCAGTTGTTCAGCCGCGCGGGCCAGGGCCGTTCCGATGCGGTCGCGCTCACCCTCGCGGACGAGCCCTCCAAGCGTTCCCTCCTCGTCGCTCGACGTTGTGTAGACGAACACGCCGTAGTCGTTGGCACCCGGGTCGCAATAGACACGTTCACGCAGGGAGGCCGCGGAGTACCCCGACGTGAAGGAGAACTCGCGGAGCAACGCGTGGGCGAGAGAGTGCAGGGCCACGTACTGGGGCGAGAAGGGGTGAAGTCTGTTGGCGTAGCGAGAATCATCGAAGTTGCGCGAAAGTTCGCTCAGACGCCCGCCAACAGCGGGCGAGGATGCCCAGACGTTAACAACATCGGCAGCGAGTTTGAGGAAGATGCCCTCGCCGAATCCTTCGGCGGCGGGGAGCCATGACGCCTCATCGCCTGTGCGTACAACGGACCGGACCAAGTCGGCGTCGGGTGTGTACCGCTTGAACCCCAGGGATACTCGGACCTCGCGGAGGCGGTCGACGAGAATGACGCTCTCGAAAAGACCGGCCAGTGCGCGCTCGACGAGATCCTCAGACTCACGATCGAGCACCACGGAGCGGGTCTTGAAGTTCGCCTCGTCTGCCTGGTCGAGTGCCGCCGCGCGGAACGCCTGGAACTCCTCGGAGAGGATCGCCGTGTGGGTAGTGGCGAGGTCGGCCACGTCGCCGTTCGCGGCCCGAGCAACGGCGACGACGGTCTCGGCGTTTACGTCCACCGCGTCAGCAATCATCTGCGCAAGCACCGGGGCGTTCGCGCTTTCGATCGTGTCTTTGAGTCCCAAGAACAGTGGATGCTGGGTGATCCGGTCCGTCGCGTCGAGCACGATGGCGGTCATCGCCGGGATGTCGATGGCGGCCTCAGACTCGCCGTAGTGGAAGTTCGTCGCTCCACGTTGGATCACTTCAAGGGGCTTCCCACACTGACCCCAGGCAGATTCCCACGGTTGGATGCCACGGCAGGTTGTTCCCTCACGCGAGAAGACGTCCGAGCGCAGCTCGCCGAGGGTCCGGCGCGTCCCGCAGGCATCGCACTTCACCTCGAGGCCAGACAGCCCCTGGGACCCGCCCTGGACTTGCTGGAAGCGAAGGTGCTCCCCGTCCTTGCAGATCACACCCTCCCGCGCGACCCGGTGGACCCAGTCCACCCATGGGACGTCGGTGGCATGGCTGCGTTCACGACATACGACAACGAAGCGCATCGGCACGAGCCTGCCCGAGTCGTGGGGGCAGAGGGGTGCAGCACCGTTCTCGTTCTTCGCGGTCCACCGCGTCATCCGCCGGCACGTCTGGCAGAAGAGCCACGATGGGAAGCGAGCAACGTTGACCGAGATTGCCTTGGGGTCGCCCGGATCTTCCGACGGCGGTGGTCCATAGAAGCGCTGGACGCCGAGCCGGTCGGAGAGCCGTGGGCACTCGATCTCAGGGAGGAGGGTGCGCTTGGGCCACCGGTCGGCCGTCAGGGTGACGAAGGACTCGCCGAGGATGTCGACGATGGCGCCCGGTCCGAACGGGGAGATCAGCTGGGCGACGCTCACCTGCAGGGTCCGCTTGCTCATGCTCGTTCTCCTTGCGGGCGGATGCGGACGGCTTTGTCCACGGAGCGCATCGAATGCATGGTCGGCCAGCCCCGGCCAGGGTCTCCGAAGTTCTTGAGGAGTCGCTCGTCGGGGTTCTTGGGTGACGAGTACTTCAGAGGGCTCGCATGGTTGGACGCCAACCGGCCCCAGTCGGTCGCGGCGTCGCGGAGCTCCTGCTCAATGCCGAAGCGTTCTCGTGGATCGGCGATCGCGATGTGCTGCACGAGGAGATCGATCGCCTTCCCAACCTGTCCCGAGTCCGGATCGAACAGGGAGGCATCGTCGTTCCCGGACAGGCCGATCGCGTGACGGGTGAGGATGACGAGGGCAGCGCGGAGTGCGCGTCGGCGTGCCTGAACGGCCCATGGCGTGACCGAGGTCGGTTCGACGAAGCGGTAGAACGCCCCGTGATAGTTGCGAAACGACTCGAAAGTCGAGCGGTCGCGGGCTTTGCCAGACCGGTGCAGCGTGACGACGATTCCGGGCACCTTGTCGCGTCCGACTCGGCTCGTTGCCTGGATGTACTCGGATGTCGTCTTGGGCTGACCGTTGACCAACATGAGGCCGAGGCGGGCGACGTCGATTCCGACCGAAAGGATGTTCGTCGCGGCGAGCGCGTCGATCGCGCCCTCCTCGTCTGCGTGCGTCGCGAGCCGTTCGAGGGTCCCGACGAGCTCGTGGGAACTGACGTTGCTCGTCAACTCGAACACGCCGTCGGCCGACAGGGTGCGTCCGGTCATGCCACGTTCGTGGTCGCGCTGGAGGTTGTCGCGGACGTCGTCGCGCAGGATCGTCACCGTGCGGCCGAGTTCCCTGAGGCTGTTGTGATAGAGCACCAGGGTCCAGTACGCGTCCCGCTCCTCGGGTGTGAGGTCGACGGCGTCCGCCGCCGCGAGCAGGCGGCCAGCCAATTGACCGATCGACCACGCAGGCGCGAACGCCTGAGGCATGAGGCCTACGTAGAGCCTGCCTGGCGCCGTCGGGGCGGTCTTGGCGAAGTAGTTGTCGTCTGCGTCAAGTCCGCTGGGTGGGAACACCGCGACCTTCGAGGCCATGAGGCCCCGAACCTGCTCGTCGGCGGAGCGAATCGTCGCCGTGGATGCAACGACCTTGGGGCTGGTGCCACGCCATCGCAACAGCGCGCGGATGGCTGCCTCGTAGATCCCGACGACAGTGCCAAGGGGACCAGAGATGAGGTGGAGTTCGTCCTGAATGATGAGGCTTGGGGGGTCGAAGGGAACGTTGTCGAGCCCGAAGATCGACCCGCCGTCCGAGATCCATGCTAGCCGCGCGAACTTGTCGACGGTCGCGACGACGATGGTCGGTGGGTTCTGGTAGATGGCTTCATCCACTACCTGAACGGGGATGGAACTGGCGAACGGACAGGTGGGGTCTACGCAGTAGGCGGTGAACGTGTGGTCAGTGGCATGGAACCCATACGCGTCGTCCCGCCGGCTCCGCCGTGGTGGCAGCAAAGGTGTGTCGCACCAGGGGCAGCTTCGAAGTTGGAACGGGCTCTGCGGTGTGAGTTGCTGCTTGACCTCGTCGAGTTGCTTGTGTGCGGCCTTGTACGTGCCTGGGGTCGTCGAGTTGCCCAGCAGGAGACCGATGCTGAAGGGAGCTGCGTTCTTGAGTGGGCCATCGCCGCGCCGTAGCAGTTCGAGTGCGCAGATCAGTTTCGCCGCGCGCTGGAACTGTTGAGCAGTCAACAGCCTCATGGTGTACCGCGTGACGACGGCTGTACCGCCCCCGTCGAAGCCTCGGGCCAATCGCCGGCGGACCATCTCGACCGCGGCGAGCCCGAGGTATGCCTCTGTCTTTCCGCCACCGGTGGGGAACCAAATGAGGTCGACGAGATCGCGATCGTCGTGGGTGTCGGCGACGGTGGACGGCAGGGCCATCAGGATGAAGGCGAGCTGGAACGGGCGCCACGTGGGGTTGGGGTTGCGGGGGCTCTCCGCCTGCATACGCATCGCCTCGTTCGCGATGCGGAACGCGGTTCGCACGGTGTCGTCGGTGGCAAGCAGATCGATCCCTGCCCGCATCCGGGCGAGCGCCTCGTCCATACGTGTGACGATGCGCTGAGCCGCGTCGACGTGTATTGGTGCCGCAGCATCTGCCTGGGTGTGCTGCTTCTCCACCCACGCCGCGTAGTTGTCGACGAAGGCGCTGAGGCGTTCACAAACTTCGTCAGCGGCGACGGCGTCCTTGGCAAGCCAGGCCATCGTCAAGGTGTCATCGACGCGGTTGATCCGCTGCATCACCGGGCGGACGATCTCGGTGGGAAGGGAGTCCGTCTCGATGCGCATCACGGGGCGTTGGGTGCCCCACGTGGCCGCAACACCGTGGCCGACGCCGTAGCTCAGGTTGGTGCGGTACCGGAAGTCGAGTTCACGGTCTTCGTCGCTGGCATTGACGACGATGCTGCCGGGGTACGGACGAATCTCTCCCGTAACAGCCTCGACACTGAATCCTGCCTGAAACAGGACCTGCTCCTGGGAGCTCTTTGCCTTCCCCAGCGCGACCTTCGTGGCGTTCGAGAGCGCGACGGTGACGATTGGCTCATCCTTGCCCGAACGAGAGCGCCACTGGAGGCGCGCGAGTCCGTCCCACAGGTCGTAGCTGCCACTGCCGTTCGACGCGACGGTGACTGCCGTTTCAGGCAGCGGCACGCGACGCCAACCCGAGGTCGGAGCGCCGTCATCGCCCCCCTCCGCACCGCCGGTATCGCCGGCGCCCTCGGTCGGGGCCTCGTTCTCGAACTGCGCATAGCGGGCTGCGCGCACTCGAACGATGAGTTCCTGAGCGTCATGAATGAATGAGAGCCCCATGGACGATGGCGCCCATCCCGTGGCGGCGGTCAGGCCACCGAGGTCATCGTCGACATCATCCTCGGTGAGATCGGGTTCACCAGCCCCCTCCCCCACGCCGGCATCGATCGCTTCTCCCGGGAGGAGGTCCTCGTCGAGGGGGTCGGGCGGCACACCCTCGCCCTCTTCGACAGGGAACAGCATCCCGGTGAGGTAGGAGTAGACGGGGCTGTCGCTGAGCACCTCGTGCTCGTCGCCAGTCTTCGGGCCGATGACGTTGTTGCGGAGGTACGTGACGTACGCCTGCTGTCCGGGTGAGGGCATGATGTCAGACTCCTGTCGTGTCCCAGAGGAACGCGAACTCGGTGTACGCGAGGTCCTTGTCGAACTGTTCGAACGTGTCGCGGACGTTGACGACGAGGCAGTCCTCCGTGCCGCCGTTCCGCGGACCACGGAGCCCCCGACCGACCATCTGCACATAGCGGTTCGGGGAGAACGTCGGGCGGGCGATGTACAGCGCACGAACCTTCGGCGCGTCGAAACCCTGCGTGAGCAGGTCGCAGTTGACGAGCACCTTGGTCTCGCCCGACTTGAAGCCCTCGATCTTGCGGCGCCGTTCCTGGCCCCGCATTTCCCCATCGACGGCCTCGGCGGTTCGGCCAAGGCTCCGGATGAGCGCCGCGGTCACGTGCGCCGACACGACCGACGGCGTGAACACGAGAATCGGCCAGTCGGTGTCTTGTCGAAGCACGTGGTCCACCAGGAGCTGGGTTCGATCCAGGTTCGCTCCGAGCCGGTCGAGGATCGCGCGGGAGACATCGTCCCAGGCAGCACTACCGCCTCGCCCTTCTGCTGGCGGGTCGGAGATGACGATGTTGGAGTCGAGAAGCTGGTGTTCGACTCGGGAGAGCACCTGCATCTCACGAAGCTGACCGATCGGGTCTTCCTCGTCGAGCGCATTGAGGAGGCGACTGCCGAAGCGCTGAGCAAAGAGCCGGTTCGCGTCGGCGTTTGTTCCGCGGTACGGAGTAGCCGTCAGCCCGAGAAGCGGCCGTTCCGTCCGTGTGCCACCACGCTGGGAGATTCCGAGCCACTCCAGGATCTGCGTGTAGCGCTGAGAGCCCGCGCGGTGTGCTTCATCGATGACGACGAGCCGGGAGTCACGGAGCCACCGGTGAGCTTGCCTGTTCGCGTCACTCGCGATCATCTGTGCCAGCTTGGCGTCGGTAGCGATGGCGACCTGTAGTTCCTGGAACGACTCGTCTGCTTCGTAGTCACCCCAGTACCTGGTGATCTCCAGGGCACGCTCATCGCCGACGGCGCGCCACACCTCGGTCCACGAGACGATGGCCTGCTCGCAGAGTTCCTCGGACTGTGCGATCCAGAGAACCGGAGACGAGAGTTCGTCGTCTCGTAGCATCGTAGCGATGGCCTGCGTGGTGACGCGGGTCTTGCCCGCGCCCGTCGGGAGGTACAGGAGCCCGCGCTTGCAGTTCCCGTCGGCCTCCTTGGTCAGCGTGAGGTCACGGATCTGCTGGAGCAAGTCCTCCTGGAAGTCGTGAAGGCCCTTGAGTTCGACCTTGCCCGGCACGATGTCGACCGCGGGTGCCTTCTTGTCACGTGCGCCGGCGAATGCGCGTGGGAAGCCGAAACGCGTGACGAAGTGTTCGGCTTCAGACGTGCCATCCCAGCGCCGCGGCACGGGGAGTCCGGTTTCAACGATGGCAGCCCTCAGACGACGCAGTGAGTCGTTGCCGTACGTCGTCAGGAAGAGCTCTGCGACGTCCTCGTCCGCTTGCTTGCCCTGTCGTTCCTCGATGACGGAGAGCAAGCCCTGCGGGAGATTCGAGGCGAGAACGTCGCGGCCGACAAGCGTGAGGAGCTTTGCGCTCTCGGGCTGCGCCGCTTGGGTCCGTTGAACGAGCTTGTTGGTGCGGAGCTTCTCGTCGTTCTGAATGACTCGTTCGGCATCGGACCGGGCGAGGCGCAGGCCCAGGAGCTGGCTCACCTGGAGCAGCGTGTCGACGTCGGACAGCTCATCGTCGACGAGCGCAACCCTGCCGTCGAGGTGCCCACTGAGCCGTTGCTCTTTGACCCCGGTAGGGCTCGTCGTCCGCCTGACGATCGAACTGCATCGAGCGACGAACACTTCGTCGACCGCGGCTGGCGAGGAGACAATCCGCGCAAGCGACGGGTAGATGTCGAGCAGTGGCACCTGTTTGCCGGACGTTGCCCAGTCCACGACGCGGGCTACGACATCGGCGACCCCGAGAACACCCCACACCTTTCGGAGAGCGTCGTTCCACGGGCCGGAGGGAATGTAGCGAAGTCCATGGACGGCGAGGTCGCCGAGTTCATCGTCCTCAGCTACGACGACGCGGTTCAGCGGAGTGAGCTCCACCTGGTGGGTCGCGATGTCGAGCGCCGGGAGCATGTCGGGGTCCGCGAAGGTGTCCTCGCGGGCGGCAACGGCGAGGACCTCACCGAGAAGTTCGGGGTGCGCCGGCCGGTAGCCCGTGCGGGTCATGAACTCCTCCAGGGCAGGGACACGGACATCCTCGATCCGCCCCGGAAGCGCGTACTGGCCAGCAAACGACTCGGTGGCGACGGGGAGGTAGTCGGAAAAGTCCGCGAGCTGCCTGCCGAGGGTCGCCCTGAGCGGTTTCGGCCCCTGCGAGGTGTGGACGAGGCCGTACTTCTCCACGCCCCAGCGCTCGACCGACTTGAACTCGCCTTTCTTCGACCGCTCGCCGCCTCGGAAGTCGATGCTCGCCGATATCCGGGGGCTAACCGTGAGCCGGATCAGCTGGCCCGTCAGCTTGGCTCGTGCGTCGTCGGCCGCCGGATCGCCCAGGTCAGCCAGCGACTTGAGCACGTCAATCGGCCCCGGGCCCTCGCGCACCTCGAAGCGCAGATTCGGCGTGGACGTTCGACCGTACTGTTCGGAGATCGCCCTCTCTGCCTGCCTCTCCATGGCGCGTCGGTACTCGGCGAACACCTCGCCGGTGTGAACCGGCCAGCGATCGGTCAGCCCGCCGAGGCAGCCCGCCACCTGGAGGAGATCGGAGCGGCCACCGACCGCGACAATGTCCGCCTGCCAGCGCGGGAGCTTCGGCACGAGCGCGGAGTCACGGAAGACTTCCGTAGCAGGCCTCCAACCACCCGCCTTCGTGGGCACACGTACCGCAAGGCCGCGGTTGGTGATTCCCTGAAGTGCTGCAGTCCCGGACGCTACGGAAGCCAAGGCCAGAACGCCCCAGAGGTGAGCCCAGTCGTCGTCACTGGACGCGCTGGTAATCGAGGCCGCCACGGCCGCCGCAACCTGGTCGGCGGAGACCTCCTGAACGCCCAGGCTCCGAAGCTTGCGGCGGGTGAGAAGGTCGCGGGAGAACTCATCGTCGACGAGGGCCACGCCCGTCGGCGTGGGAGCGTCGTCGAGGGGAAGGAGCACCTTGGCAGCGTCCTTGGCAGCTTCGAACGTGCCGTCGGCGAGCGGAATGACCTTGGCCCAGCGGAACTGATCGACGACATCGTCGCCCTTGTCGCGCGCGATGATCGTGAGAATGTCGAGAGCTGCACCGACCGAGGCGAGCGTTCGCGGTTTCGCCGCCTCTGTTAGCCACTCGACGGGTGCGATCGGGGTCGCAGACAGGCGACCGTTCTCGTCGGTAAGCAGTTGTGTGAGTCGCGCCGCACGCGTTGCGTTCTGGTAGCAGGACCAATGCGGCGTGTCGACGGCACCCGTTGCTTCGGACCAGGATCTGATCGCTTGCGCCGGGAACGCGTAGGAGCGTTCCTTGGACGCGTAGTAGTACGGTGCACGGACCCGTGCGGGGCTCCGCATCTCACCGTTCAGCGTGGGAATCAGCTGGTGCATGCGTGCCAGACGAGGGATCCGTTCGGACATGTACTTGTCCGCGTTCGAGCGAGTCTCGCGGCCTCGGGCAGGGAGAACGTCAAAGTGTTTTGCGGGATCCTCGGGGGTGGACTCCAGCACCGCGGCGTCGATAAGGAGGTCGGCAGCGACGTCGAGGAGCTCACGATTGAGGGCGCTACTGGCGAGCATCGAGGTGCGGTCGTCGTTGACCTGCCATGGGGCATTGAAGATGCCCTGCGCCGTCGTGCGGTCCTGCAAAGGGAACCAAGCCCAGAACTCGCCATCGCCCCGACGACCTTGCCCCACGGGAAGCGCGTACGACACGCGGACGTGCTCACGGTGGAAGAGGCCAGGGAGGTCGGCCTTGACCTCGTCCGATACGTCGTGCTCCCGGTGGAGCACACGGTAGCTGGTCGCGCTTTGCTCGGGTGTTTCGAGCTGCGCGAACCCAGAGTTCTGAACACGCCAGAACCGCTTCTCCTCAAGTTCCACGAGTCCAGTTGTCGGGTCGATCGCACGATGGAACTCCGAACGGATCCGATCGGCGCCACTGCCCACGGTGATCGTGACGCCCGACAGATTCTCTGGGAAGAGCAGGTACCGCGCGTCAAAGTTCAAGAGCCGCTGTCGCAGGCGGCCACCGCCCCGAACCAGGGGAAGTCGGATGACTGTTGTGGCCCAGGTCATCAACTCGGCGACGTTCGGGTCCTCCGCGGCAATCGCATGAGGGTCGATGGTGCTGGGGACGCGCAGCGCAGGGACGCGCGCGGGGTGGTACGGGAGAGCGGACAGCAACTCCACTGCCCCGGGCTCGTTGAACCCGAATGAGATCGACCGGCTGAGGATCTGCGGGTGGTCGGTGACGCCGAGGACGGACTTGAAGCCGAGACCGAACCGTCCGATCTTCTCGTCGCGCTTGGAGCTAAGGAACGCTCCGGTCACGGCCCTGATGCCCGCGGCTCCGAAGGGGTTGCCCTCGTTAGCGCAGTAGAGGGCGCCGTCGCTCAGGCGAAGCTCGACGCGGCCTGGCTCAACGAGCTGGTCGAGTGCGTTCTGCAGGAGTTCTTCGACTTGCCGCTCACCGTAGCCGCCGGCCTGAAAGTTGTCTTCCATGCCGACGTGCTCTTCGAGCAGGGCTGGGTCGTTGGTGTAGTTCGTGATCGTGATCCGCTGGCGCTCTCGCACCTGCTCTTGCAGTGCGGGATCCGCCTGCCCCCAGGCTCCCGCGTTCGCCAACGACATACCGTGTTCCCAACCCTGCACCCGAGGCTCTCCCGCCACTTCCCGCTGCCAACGTCGATGTCGTAGCGCACCGTCGCGCCAACCATGCTGCCTGCGAATCTAGGGGAAGGCACCGACAAGAACGGGGCGGCTGAGCAGCTATCAGGTCACGATTTGGGCATTTCACCCGCACGCCCCGCGCGACCGCGGCCTACAGGACCTGACCAAGATGCCTACCCCGCGCCTCTTCCAGATGCACAGGGACGGCGTTCCCGACCTGGCGTGCGAGCTGCGATCGATCCCCGCGACCCAGCGGTAGTCGTCCGGAGAGCCCTGCAGACGTGCCGCGCGAACGGCGCTGGCACGAGCGCGACGCGAGCGGACGAGCAGTGGAAAGGTCCTGGCGGCGCCACCCTTGGCGCCTGCAACGGCGCTCGATCTACGCGACGTGCGACTCGATACCGCTGCGGCAACGGCGTCGTCGTGTTCCCAGATGCGGCCAACGGTCCGGCTGGCGTTCACCAGGTCCCGATCTGTCGCCCTGTCGCGGGCGACGTTCCGAGCGGCTTCGTCTGCTGGCGGGGCCGATGCATGACGAGGGCGGGAGCAAAGGGTGGTGCTCACGCGAGTGCGCGAGCCAGGTGGCGCCCGACTGCCTCTCCGAGCGGGACGGGAACGGCATTGCCGATCTGCCGCGCTATCTGCGCGCGGTCTCCCACCCAGAGGTGGTCGTCCGGGAACCCTTGGAGCCGTGCAGCCTCCCAGTGGGTGATGGCGCGGTGTTGGGTCGGGTGCGTGAACCTGCCCTTCTCGGGCTTGAAGAACTCCGTTCGGATCGTGACCGACGGCTTCTCCCACTCGAGTCGCCCCATGAACGTCCGATGCACTGCGAGGGTTGTTCCGCCATCAGTCCATGCTGAGCTCATCCGGCAGGTCGTGGCGGTTGCCGCCGTAGGGGATCGAACGAAACCTCTGCTGGTAGAGCGGGCTCCAGTCGCGCGTGATGTGGAGGTCACGACCCTTGAACGCCCCGGGGCGCCAGACCCCACGGAACTGCGTCTTCTGGGGCGGCAACGCAGTGTCCCCGGCGAACCCACGGATGCCGGCGAACGCGTCACGAACGGTCGCGCGCGGACCGCTGGCGGGCAGAGGGTGTCCAGGGTGGTCGAGATCACGGCGGACGCCGATCACGATGACGCGCTTTCGAGTCTGTGCGGCACCGAAGTCGGCGGCGTTCAGGATCCGAGCCCGAATCTCGTAGTCCGCCAGGTCGCCGCTCGCAAACGTCTCGACGAATGCGGCGAACTCGCCCGAGCGGAGGAGAGCGGGCACGTTCTCCATGACGAAGGCTCGTGGCATGGCACGACGGACCACCTCGACGTACGGCCGCCAAAGCGTGTTGCGGAGATCCAGCGGGTCGCGCTTCCCGATCAGCGAGAAGCCTCGGCACGGCGGACCACCCAGAACCACGTCGACGGAGGGGGTCGGCTCCTCGTCGAGCCATCGGACGATGTCGCCCGCGTGGACGACGTCTCCGAAGTTCTGCGCGTACGTCGCGGCGGCTGCGAGGTCCAACTCGACCGCCCGAGTCGTTGCGTAGCGGTTGCTGCCACGATGGAAGCCCAGGCTCAGCCCGCCGGCGCCCGCGAAGAGTCGAGGATGGAGAGCCGCCCGCCGGACCCGATGGCATCGTGTTCCGGCTCGGTCGGCGGGGCATCAAACGGCACGGACGCATCGTATGTTCAGCCAGTTCCTGAGCCCGGTAGCGCCTACCTATTGGAGCGCCCGAATCTCCGCCACGAGGTCGTCGTAGTCGCGGATGCGTCGCTGCTCGACGAGCCGGTGGAACTGGTCGCGACCGCGACGGCGCTGCGTGGTCGTGCCATAGACGGCATCGACGGCCTCGCTGAGCGCAGGGACGTCAAGGTGGTAGACACAGTCGACGTCGCCGGACCCCCCGCCGAGGAGGTTCAGCATGTACGGGCGCGGCTCCATGGTGACGACCGCGAAGTGGGGCATCCGTCCACGACGAAGCGCAGACATCTTCGCTCCTTGGGAGCGGCAGTCCTGTGCGCGGTCGGTTCGCAGCGACCACTTGAGCGAGAGGCCGACCTCGAGGTTCGGCAGCCGATCACGGCTGGTTCGTCGTGCGACCGTGAGATCGAGACCGAGCAGCGACTCGTCGCCGAGTTCGTCGAGCAACTTTCGGAGAGCCGCGTCGCTCGCGTCCACGGAGTGCTCGACGGCCTCGATCATTGCCTCGACGCGGGCCACCTCCGCACCTGTCGCCCGCTTCCGCACGTGCGTCGTCAGACGCTTCCACGCGGAACTGAACTCCTTCGAACGACCGGCTTCACGTCGCGGATGACGCCGACGTGGCGATACTGCGCGAACTCGAAGAGCTTGCGCTCGGCGCTGATCTCCGTCGAGCCAGCGAGGGCGAACATCTCGAGAAGGTCCGCCCTCACGGCCTTGGCGAGTTGACCACCCGTTGGCTCGTCCTTCTCGTCTGAGCGCCGATGGCTCACCCCGAGCACGTCGAACAGTGCTTCGCCGATCTCGACGCTGAGCTTCTCGCTCGCGTCGCTCGTGTTGGGCTTTCCGTTCACTCGGTACTTACAGAGGTCCTTCGCGAAGGGGGCAGGCACAGAGGCGACGATAGTCGGCGAACCCACGGGTGCTCGGCGACACGACCACGCTCAGCCGGCAAGGGCCTCGGTCACGGCCGCCTCGATGATGTCGGCTGCGATCACCGCCGGCTCGTGCTCCCATACGCGTACGACTCGCCACCCCGCGCTGCGGAGGTCCGAGTCCGTCTGCCGGTCACGTGCGACGTTCCGGGCGAGCTTCTCTGCCCACCACGCTGCGTTCGCCTTCGGGCGTGTCGCGTGCTGCGGGCACGAGTGCCAGAAGCAACCATCGATGAAGACCGCGACCTTCGCGCGGGTGAACACGATGTCTGCGCGACGGCGCCCAGGGAGCACCGCGCGTTGAACGACGTACCGGCGTCCACGTCGATGGAGCTCACGACGAACCGCCATCTCGGCGGCCGTGTCCCGGTTCCGAACACGCGCCATCCTGGCGCTGGTCGCCGCGTCCGTCTTCATAACGTCCATCGTCCCGCGCTCGGCAAGCCAAATCCGATACGGTCCGTGACGTGACAGATCCTGCACCGAAACCGACGCTGCCTGCACCAGGACGCGTCTGCACACCGGATCCGCGGCCCGGACGGACGCGTGAGCCACACATTCTCGTTGCCCCGGAGGACGACGATGAGCTCCAGCAGGTCTACGCCTGGCTGATGCCCTCGCCCGTTGAGCGCGCGTTCACGCGCGCAGTCGACGACGCCATCAAGTACGTCCTCGACGGCTCCAGGACCGGCCGGTTCGACCTGATGAGCCCAGACGTCGACTCGGACGAACGCGCCTCTGTGGGCACGAAGTTGCAGTACCGAATCCTCAACGAGCTGAAGCTGGTGAAGGAACCCCCGCTCGACACGACGATCCTCGGGATCCCTGTCGAACTGAAGGCGACAGTCAGATCGAACTGGATGATCCCGACGGAAGGCCAGTGCGAGATCTGCCTGCTCGTCCAGGTCGACGCTGCGCGCGCGAGATACCGCGCCTTCCTGATGCGGACGCATCGCGCGTGGCTGCGCGACGGCGCCAACAAGGATGGGAAGCGGGGTGTAATGAGCGCGGCACTTGCTGCGTTTGCCCTCCCAGTCCTCGACTGGACGCCGCTCCCGCCTGAGCCGCTCAAACGGCTCACCCGACCCCAGCTCGACATCGTGTTCGCTCCGCGCGTCGGCCAGACGGAGCGACTGACGGCACTGTTCGGCTACCTGCCCGACATCGTCGTGCCGAGGTCCTCGATCGAGACCGTGTGCGCAGGCAACCGCGATCCGATGCGGCGCGCCCGCCAGGCCAAGCCACTCGTCGCCGAGCGACATGGCCTGACCCTGCTCTGCGGGACGTGGCGAGAGGATCTCGAACTCGCAGCGTCGCGCGGCTTTGACATCTCCGGCGACGCGTGGGTGGCACTTACGCCGGAGGCTCTTGAACGTCCAGGAATGGCCTGATCTGGCGAGCGATCGCGCGAGCGAGCCCGCTGGGCACGGCGTTCCCGATCTGGCGAGCAATCTGGATCTTCGTACCGACCCACTTGAAGTCCTTCGGAAAGTCCTGGATGAGTGATGCCTCGTAGTGCGTGATCACGCGATCCACACTGCGGACCGGGTCACCCTGGACCTTGCCCTCGTATCCGTGATCCTGGACACGCGCCCGCTCCCACTGCGGGTGCAAGTACTGCCCCTTCTCCGGCTTGTAGAACTCGGTACGGATCGTCACCGACGGTGCGTCCCAGCGACCTCGGCCCATGACGTCGGTCGTCCCGGTGGGCTTGTCCTGCCAGCAGCGCGGCTGGAGCTCATACGGAAGGTCGAACCTGCCGCCGCCCGGCGGAACGAATGAGTAGCGCCGGAGGCTCTCGGGCCTCGGGTTCCTCTTGATGTGAAGATCGAGCTCAGAGAACGGTCCCGGCATGAGTTCGCCGCTGAACTCCCACTTGCGGTCGGCGCCCTTGGGAAGCTCGGTCGACGCAGGGTCGACGGGCAGGTGGCCGATCACGTCGCGGAGCGTCCGCCATGGCCTGAGCCCGCTCCCCCCCGCCGGCTTCTGCGCGTGTGTCGGGGTCGGCATCTCGATACGGCCGATCCGGGAGCCGATGACGATCGTTCGCTTCCGTCGCTGGGCAACGCCGTAGTCGGCGGCGTTGAGCACCGCGTGCGTGATCTCGTAGTCCTTGAGCGCACCATGCTCCTGCTCGGAGAGGAGCATCTGGAACTCGGGGCTCTTCGAGAACCGGTCCACGTTCTCGATCACGAAGACCTCCGGCTTCGCAGCGCCCACGAAGCGCAGGTACTCCCGCCACAGTTGGTTGCGCGGATCGTTGATGTCCTTGAGCCCGAGGTTGCTGAATCCTTGGCACGGAGGCCCGCCGATGATGACACGCGCTCGCGGAATCTCCTCCGTCGGCACCTCGGCAATGTCGCCGGCGATGACGTGGTCGTCCCCGAAGTTGGCGGCGTACGTCGCCGCGGCCGCCTTGTCCCACTCGACCGCAAGAAGCGGCTCAAAGCCCTCCTCCACGAACCCCTGCGTCATGCCACCGCAGCCTGCGAAGAGGTCGATCATGGGGATGCCGGTCATGCGAGAGATAGTACGGGGAGGGACTGACACGCTGGGATCGACGCGCCCGGGCGAGCCCTTCCAGCGTTGCCCGCGAGCGCGGCCCTCCCGGACCGTCTTCACGACGGCGGTCACCGCTCCGCCCTCGACGTCAGCCGCCGGAACCCGCGCCAGGCGCCCATGAGTGGCCACAGGACGACTCCGCAGGCGAACTTCAGCGCGTCGATGGACGCGATGACGATCGCGAGTCGGAGCCAGCCGTTGGTCTCGGCGGCGGGTAGCCCGTCGAGCCACATGGCGATGCCGGCGTAGACGAAGTAGAGGGCGATGGACAGGGGCCAGGCGTAGCGCAGGTGGCCGGGCCAGCGCATCCATCTGGCGATGATGTTGGTGGGGAACCAGGTCTGCGAGAAGTTCATGTAGGCGGTCGCAAGGGCGAGCGAGAGCTGAAAGGCCACGGCGGTCTCCTCCTCTGGTGGAACTGCCGCCCGGACGTGGCGGCGTGCTGCCACGGTGCGCACACCTGGGTGTTCGGTGGGGACACGGCCGGGACGCCTGTGCACGACGGGGTTCGCATTGTTGTCATCGCACTCGTTGTCCACAGGCGTCGGGGTCGGGAGGTTTTGCACAGCCCTCCGATCCGGCCCCACCGCGACGGCGTATGCGCTGCCACGCTGTGCGGCATGTGTGCGCTCCGCACTGCGCTGCTCCCGACCACGCACGTGCGTCCCCCTTGGTGAGGAACGTCAGCGGCTTGTCGTCCTCGGTCCGCGCGGAGTACGACTTCGCGTCAGGGCCTTGTACCGCGCCTGCCATCGCCTGGAGGGCAAGCGCCGAAGGCTCCCCCACGCTTCCCTGCGTTGCCGCGCGGTCGCCGGCTCCTTCATCTCGCCACCTCTTGGTCGTCCCCGTCGTGCCACCCCCGTGCCATAGCGGGTGGACGTTCAGGGGTCCTTCTGTCTTCAGGTGTCCACGTCGAACCAGAGACAGAAAGAGGCCCGGACCTGCGGGAACTCGCAGATCCGGGCCTCTGACCAGGCGAGTCGGGTGTGTCCGAATCGCCGGAGGAACTAGAAGTTGATCATGTGCCCCGCGAGGCCGTGGATCGACTCCTGGACGGCCTCGGACAGCGTCGGGTGGGTGTGGACGTTGCGCGCGACCTCGTTGACCGTGAGGTCCCACTTCTGCGCGAGCGTGAGCTCGGGCAGCATCTCGGAGACGTCGGGGCCGATGAGGTGGCCGCCGAGCAGCTCGCCGTAGGTCTCGTCGGAGATGAGCTTGACGAAGCCGACCGGGTCGCCGAGGCCGTGCGCCTTGCCGTTCGCCATGAACGGGAAGGTCGCGACCTTGACCTGGTAGCCCTCGTCGCGCGCCTGCTGCTCGGTGAGGCCGAAGCTCGCGACCTGCGGCTGGCAGAACGTCGCGCGCGGCATCATGCGGTAGTCGCCGAGCGTGAGGGTCTCGGCGCCGCCGATGGTCTCGGCCGCGACGACGCCCTGCGCCTCGGCGACGTGCGCGAGCATGAGCTTCGCGGTGACGTCGCCGATGGCGTAGATGTGCTCGACGTTGGTGCGCATGACGTCGTCGATCGCGATGGCGCCGCGCTCGGTGAGCTGGACGCCGGTGTTCTCCAGGCCGAAGCCCTCGACGTTGGGCGCGAAGCCGACGGCCATGAGGACCTTCTCGACGACGAGCTCGCCCGGCTTGTCGTCCTTGACGCCCTTGTAGGTGACCGTGACGCCGTTCGCGCCGTTGTCGGTGACCGTCTGGACGGCGGTCGACGTGAGCAGGTTGACGCCGAGCTTCTTGTACTGCTTGGCGATCTCCTTCGACACGTCGGCGTCCTCGTTGGGCAGCGCGCGGTCGAGGAACTCGATGATCGTCACGTCCACGCCGTAGTTCTTGAGGACGTAGGCGAACTCCATGCCGATCGCGCCGGCGCCGACGATGGCGATGGAGCGGGGCAGGTCGCGCGTGAGGATCTGCTTCTCGTACGTGACGACGTTCTCGGACAGCTCGACGCCCGGGAGCAGGCGCACCTTCGAGCCGGTCGCGATGATGACGTTGTCGAACGTCACCTGGTCGGTCGAGCCGTCGGCGAGCTTCACGTCGAGCGTGTGCGCGTCGCGGAACGTGCCGCGGCCGTCGTACTCGGTGATCTTGTTCTTCTTCATGAGGAAGTGCACGCCCTTGACGCGCCCCTCCGCGACGGTGCGCGAGCGGTCGAACGCCGCGCCGAAGTCGAAGCTGACCTCTCCGGAGATGCCGAAGGTCTTCGCGTCGTGCTGGAAGATGTGCGCGAGCTCGGCGTTGCGCAGGAGCGCCTTGGACGGGATGCAGCCCACGTTGAGGCACACCCCACCCCAGTACTTCTCCTCCACGACCGCGACCGACAGGCCCAGCTGGGCTGCACGGATCGCGGCCACGTAACCACCGGGACCTGCACCGAGGACGACGACGTCGTAGTGGGATGCCATGGCGTCCAGCCTAATGGCGCGGGATCGGCCGTGGCGCGCCCGCGCGGGCGACGTCCGCCACACCCGCGGGCCCGGGAGGGTTGACCCTGCGCCGTCGGGCAGGTCACGATGTCCGGGATGCGACACCTGCGGCTCCTCCTTCGCCGGCCGCGCTGAGCCCGCCGGGCGGGCACGCTCAGCGCGGCGATGCCCGCGCGTCCCCACGGACCGGGCGAGTGCCCGACGACGAAGCCCACCTTCTCGAGGAGCCTCCCCGTGGACGCCGCACACCCACCCCAACCCTCCGTACCCCCGTCTCCCCCGTCGACCCGCGAGATCGAGGACCGCTGGCAGCGGCACTGGGCCGAGCACGGGACGTTCCGCGCGCGCGACGACGGCGCGCGACCGCGCCGCTACCTGCTGACGATGTTCCCGTACCCCTCGGGCGACCTGCACATGGGTCACGCCGAGGTGTTCGCCCTGGAGGACGTCGTCGCGCGGTACTGGCGCCTGCGCGGGTACGACGTGCTCAACCCGATCGGCTGGGACTCGTTCGGGCTCCCCGCCGAGAACGCGGCGATCCGCCGAGGCGAGAACCCCGCGGTCTTCACCGAGACCAACATCGCGACGCAGGCCGCGACGGCGCACCGGTACGGCGTGTCGTTCGACTGGTCGCGACGCCTGGAGACCCACCGCCCGGAGTACTACCGCTGGACGCAGTGGCTGTTCCTGCGGCTGCTGGAGCGCGGCCTCGCCTACCGCACCACGGCCCCCGTGAACTGGTGCCCCGCGGACCGGACGGTGCTCGCCAACGAGCAGGTCGTGGGCGGGCGGTGCGAGCGGTGCGGGGCGGCCGTCGTGCAGCGCGAGCTCACGCAGTGGTTCGTGCGCGTCACCGCGTACGCCGACCGGCTGCTCGACGACATGGACGCGCTCGAGGGCGCGTGGCCCGCCCGCGTCCTGACGATGCAGCGGAACTGGATCGGGCGCAGCACGGGCGCGCGCGTGCGCTTCGCGGTCGTGCCCGACAGCGGCCCCCGCGCCGCCGCGAGCGCCTCGCCCGGGCCGGGCGCACGCCCCAAGCACGTCGAGGTGTTCACGACGCGCCCCGACACCCTGCCCGGCGCGACGTTCGTCGCCGTCGCGCCGGACGGACCGCTCGCGGCGGTGCTGTGCGCGCCGGAGCACGCGGAGGCGCTCGCGCGGCACCGGGAGGCCGCGCTGGCCTCCGGGGAGATCGAGCGGACGAACGCGCAGCGCACGAGCGCCGGGACGTTCCTGGGTGCGTGGGTGCGCCACCCGGTGACGGACGAGCGGCTGCCCGTCTGGGCGGCAGACCACGTGCTGCCCGGCTACGGGACGGGCGCGGTCATGGGCGTACCCGTACACGACGACCGCGACGCGCGCTTCGCCGCCGCCCACGGCCTGCCCGCGGGGTCGGGCGAGACGTGGCCCGACGTCGACGACGCGATCACACGGCTGGAGGCCGACGGCGCGGGCGAGCGCGCGACGTCGTACCGGCTGCGGGACTGGCTGGTCTCGCGCCAGCGCTACTGGGGCGCCCCGGTGCCGGTCGTGCACTGCCCGGCGTGCGGCGTCGTGCCGGTCCCCGACGACGAGCTGCCCGTGCGGCTGCCGGACCTGGCCGGCGACGACCTGCTCCCCCGCGGGCGCTCCCCCCTCGCGTCGCCCGCCGCCGCCGCGTGGCGGCGCGTGCCGTGCCCGCGCTGCGGCGCGGACGCGGAGCGGGACCCGGACACGCTCGACACGTTCGTCGACTCGTCCTGGTACTTCCTGCGGTACTGCTCGCCGGGCGACGACGGCCCGCCCGGCGACGCCCCGTTCCGGCCCGGGGACGCGCGGCGGTGGATGCCCGCGGCGCAGTACGTGGGCGGCGTCGAGCACGCGATCCTGCACCTGCTGTACAGCAGGTTCGTCACGAAGTTCCTGCACGACGAGGGCTGGGTGGACGTCGTCGAGCCGTTCGCGACGCTGCTCAACCAGGGGCAGGTCCTCAACGGTGGTCGGGCGATGAGCAAGTCGCTCGGCAACGGCGTCGACCTGGGCGAGCAGCTCGACCGGCACGGCGCCGACGCGGTCCGCCTCGCGATGGTGTTCGCGGGGCCGCCCGAGGACGACGTGGACTGGGCGGACGTCGACCCCGGCGCCATGCGACGCTTCTGCGCGCGCGTGCTGCGGCTGGCCGACGCCGTCGGCCCGGCCGTGGGGTCGGCCGGAGGCTCGGTCGTCGGGCCGGCCGGAGGCTCGGTCGTCGGGCCGGGCGCACGGTCGGGCGCGGCGACCCACGACGCCTCGCTCGCCGGGGTGGCGCCCGGGTCGCGCGCGCACGACCTGCGCCGTGCGACCCACACGACCGTGCACGAGGCGGAGGACCTGCTCGGCCGGAGCCGGTTCAACGTGGTCGTCGCGCGCGTCATGGAGCTCGTCACCGCCGCGCGGCGGGCGTCCGACGCGGGCCCGGCGCCGGGCGAGCCCGACGCGCCGCACCGGGCGGCCGTGCGCGAGGCTGCCGAGGTCGTCGCGGTGCTGCTGAGCCTGTTCGCCCCGCACACCGCCGAGGAGGCCTGGCACCGGCTGGGCCGCGATCCCTCGGTCGCCGACGCGACCTGGCCCGTCGCGGACCCGGCGCTCCTCGTCGCCGACGAGGTCGAGGCGGTCGTCCAGGTCGACGGGAAGGTCCGCGGCCGGGTGCGGGTGCCCGCGGACGTCGACGAGCGCACGCTGCACGACCTCGCGCTCGCGTCGACCGGCGTCGCGCGGGCGACTGCCGGGCGCGAGGTCGTGCGCGTCGTCGTGCGCGCGCCGCACCTCGTGAACGTCGTGACCCGCCCCACGGCGCGCTGAGCACGGTCGGCGCCCGCGTCCCGACGGGACCGGGCGCCGACCCCGTGCCGGGCGCCGCCGGGCGACGGTGGGCGAGCGCGACGCCGCGGGGCCCGCACTCGCTACGATGCTGCCGCCGCGTCCACTCGACCAGCGGGCCCGTGCGCGGCGACGCGGGCCGGCGCACGGAGCACCTCCCCATGGCCTTCGGACTCGCTGCCCTCCTGGACGACATCGCGGCGTTCGCCAAGCTCGCCGCCGCGTCGATCGACGACGTCGGCGCCGCCGCCGGGCGCGCGAGCGCCAAGGCGACGGGCGTCGTCATCGACGACACCGCCGTCACGCCGCGCTACGTCGAAGGCCTCGCCGCGAAGCGCGAGCTGCCGGTCGTTAAGCGCATCGCCACGGGGTCGCTGCGCAACAAGCTGCTGTTCATCCTCCCGGCGATCCTGCTGCTGAGCCAGTTCCTGCCCCAGCTGCTCACGCCGCTGCTCATGCTCGGCGGGACGTACCTCGCGTTCGAGGGCGCCGAGAAGGTGTGGGAGCTCGTCTCGGGCAGGCACCACGCCGAGGTCGAGACGAAGGCCGAGAAGAAGGCCGTCGACGAGGACTCCGTGGTGTCGAGCGCGGTGCGCACCGACTTCATCCTCAGCGCGGAGATCATGGTCATCGCGCTCAACGAGGTCGCCTCGGAGGCCTTCTGGTCGCGCCTGATCATCCTCGTGATCGTCGCGGTGCTCATCACGGTCCTCGTGTACGGGGTCGTGGGGCTCATCGTGAAGATGGACGACATCGGCCTGCACCTCGCGCGGCGCGACACACCCTGGGTCCAGTCGTTCGGTCGCGGGCTCGTCGGCGCGATGCCCAAGGTCATGTCCGTCATCTCGTTCGTCGGCATCATCGCGATGCTCTGGGTCGGTGGCCACATCCTGCTCCAGGGCGCCTACGACCTCGGCTGGCACGGCCCGTACGACGTCGTGCACCACCTCGAGCACGCGGTCACCGGCGTCGCGGGCGTGGGCGGGTTCCTCGGCTGGCTCGTCAACACGGCGTGCTCGGCGGTCGTCGGCATCGTCGTGGGTGGCGTCGTCGTCCTCGTGGCGCACGTCGTCCCGCGCCGCAAGCACGCCGAGCCGGCCACCGCCGAGGGCACGACCGACGCGACCGACGACGCGACGGCCGGGACGGCGACCGGGGCCGCCGCACCGGCGGCCGAGCCGCAGGGCTCCGCCCCGGCCGATGCAGACCAGGCCGATCCCGAGCCGACCGACCCCGAGCCCACGGACCCCGGCCGGAGCCCCACCGACCGCTGATCCCACGTCGGGCCGGGCGGCCTGCTTGGATGGAGCATGGACTCCGGTACCTGGGCCAACATCGGCCTCGTGCTGCTCTTCATCCTCGTCGGCGGTGTGTTCGCCGGCACCGAGATCGCGCTCGTCTCGCTGCGCGAGAGCCAGGTCGCACGGCTCGAGAAGCAGTCCGCGCGCGGCGCGCGGGTCGCGGCCGTCGCGCGCGACCCCAACCGGTTCCTCGCCGCCGTGCAGATCGGCGTCACCGTCGCGGGGTTCTTCTCGGCCGCGTACGGCGCCTCGACGCTCGCCCCTGACCTCGCGCCGTCGCTCGAGAGCCTCGGGCTGTCGAGCGGGCTCGCGGACACGGTCGCGCTCGTCGGGCTGACGCTCGTCATCGCGTACCTCTCGCTCGTGCTCGGGGAGCTCGTGCCCAAGCGCATCGCGCTCCAGCGCTCGGCGGGGGTCGCGCTCGTCGTCGCGCCGCCGCTCGACCGGTTCGCGACCCTCATGCGGCCCGTCATCTGGCTGCTGTCGCGCTCGACCGACGGCGTCGTGCGCCTGCTCGGCGGCGACCCGTCGGCGCGCAGCGAGGAGATGAGCGAGGAGGAGCTGCGCGAGATCGTGCTCGCGCACGAGTCGCTGCCGGAGGACGAGCGCCGCATCCTCGACGACGTGTTCCAGGCGGGCGACCGGTCGCTCGCCGAGGCCATGACCCCGCGCGGCGAGGTCGCGTTCCTGCGCGCCGACACGACGCTCGCCGACGCCGCGGAGACCGTCGCGGCGGGCCCGTACTCGCGCTACCCCGTGACCGGGGACGACTTCGACGACGTCGTCGGGTTCCTCCACGTCCGCGACCTCCTCGGGCGCGACTGCCCCGACCACCCGGCCACCGACCCGGTGACGGGGCGCGCCCTCGCGGTGCGCGACGTCGTCCGCCCGATCCTCGCCCTGCCCGCGACGAACACCGTGCTCCCCGCGATGTCGCAGATGCGCCGCGAGGGCGTGCACATCGCCGTCGTCGTGGACGAGTACGGCGGGACCGACGGGATCGTCACGCTCGAGGACCTCGTCGAGGAGCTCGTGGGCGACATCCGCGACGAGTACGACCCCGACGAGCCCTCCCCGGCGCGCGAGCACGGCACCGCGACGAGCGTCGACGCCGGCCAGACGATCGAGGAGTTCGCGCGGCGCACCGGCGTCGAGCTGCCCGACGGTCCCTACGAGACGGTCGCCGGGTACGTCGTCGCGCAGCTCGGCCGGCTGGCGACGGTGGGCGACCACGTCGACGTCGACGACCGCCGTCTCACCGTGACCGACGTCGCCCGCCGCCGCATCGTCCGCCTCGACGTCACCCCGCTCCCCTGAGTGCTGGGGACTCGTCGTCGCTGGCGCCCGGAGACGACGCCTACCCAGCACTCGACGGGCTCGGGTGTGGGTGGCGGGGCGTAGCGTCCTCGGGATGAGCGCAGCGACGGAGACAGGGTCGGAGATCAAGGTCGGGGTGGTCGGGAGCTTCGGCTCCGCGGCCCAGGTGCTGGACATGGCGGTCGGCGCCGAGGAGTCCGGCTGGGACGGGTTCTTCTCGTGGGACGGGCTGAGCCTGCTGTCGATGCCCGTCGACACGTTCGACCCGTGGGCGGTGCTCGCCGCAGCGGCGGTCCGGACCGAGCGCATCGCGCTCGGGGCGATGGTCTTCGCCCTCCCGCGCCGCCGGCCGTGGGAGGTCGTGCGGCAGGCGCTCACCGTGGACCACCTGTCGGGCGGACGCCTGGTCCTGCCCGTCGGCGTGGGCGTGCTCGACGACGGCGGCTTCTCCGCCGTCCCGGGCCAGCCCCAGTCCCTGCGTGAGCGCGCGGAGCTGCTCGACGACGCGATCGCGTACCTCGACCGCGCCTGGTCGGGCGAGAAGTTCACCTTCGACGGCACGCACGTGCACGCGGGCGAGATGCTGTTCCTCCCCCGACCCGTGGAGCGCCCGGTCGTCGGGCACCACGTGCCGGTGTGGCCCGTGGGCGTCTGGGACGCCGAGCGCCCGCCGCTGCGCTCGCTCGACCGCACGCTGCGCGCGGACGGGATCGTGCTGCAGCTCCGCGGCGAGCGCGGCTTCGACGTCCCCACGCACGACGACGTCTCCGCCCTGGTCGCCTGGCTCACCACGCGCCGTGCGGAGCTGGGCCTCGACGCGGGCCGCCCGTTCGACGTCGTCGTCCAGGGCGAGCTCCCGTCCGACCGTTCGGCAGCGGCGGACCAGCTCGCCGGCCTCGCCGACGCGGGCGCCACCTGGTGGGTCGAGTCCCGCTGGAACCCCGAGACCGCGACCCCGGAGTCCCTCCTCGACGCCATCCACCAGGGCCCACCCCGCCCCTGAGGAGGCGAGGCGCCGACGGTGCGAGTCGCCGTCGTCCCCGATCAGTCCGCGCGAGTGACGTGTCGGCGACACGACCACGGGCGGGGTCTGGGGAGGTGACGACGGGTCGTGGTGGGCCTGGCGGGAGCGGGGCGAGGAACGAGCCCCGCGGATGGTAGACCCGTCGTCACCTCCCCAGAGCCCGCCCCCGAGCCAGGAAGGTCAGACCGGCCGAGCAGCCTCGATCTCGACCTTCGGCAGCGTCTTCGCGGGCAGCGTCTTGGGCCGCCACGACGCCCGCGTCGCCTCGAACGCGGAGATCTCGTCCTCGTGCTGGAGGGTCAGGCCGATGTCGTCCAGACCCTCCATGAGGCGCCAGCGCGTGTAGTCGTCGATCTGGAACGGCACGGTGACGTCCTGCGCGGACGCGGTGCGGTTGACGAGGTCCACGGTCACCTCGGTGCCGGGGTTGGTCTCGAGGATCTTCCAGAGGAGCTCGATGTCCTCCTGCGCGACGATGCCCGCGACGAGGCCCTGCTTGCCGGAGTTGCCGCGGAAGATGTCGGCGAAGCGCGACGCGAGGACGACGCGGAAGCCGTAGTCCTTGAGCGCCCAGACGGCGTGCTCGCGCGACGAGCCGGTGCCGAAGTCGGGTCCGGCGACGAGCACGGAGCCCGCGCGGTAGGCGTCCTGGTTGAGGACGAACGTGGGGTCACCGCGCCAGGCGGCGAACAGCGCGTCCTCGAACCCCGTGCGCGTCACGCGCTTGAGGTAGACGGCGGGGATGATCTGGTCGGTGTCGACGTTGCTGCGGCGCAGCGGGACGCCGACGCCGGTGTGGGTCGTGAACTTCTCCATGGCAGGAACCTCTTCGAGTATTCGGGCGACGAGTGGGGCAGCAGCGCGGCGCGGGGCTCAGACCTGCACGAGGACGCGCGGGTCGAGCGGCGCGAGCGGCGTGCCGTCGAAGGACGTGATGTCGGTGCCCTCGGGCAGGTCGAGGTCGCTCAGCGAGGAGAGCGTCCCGCGCAGCGCGGTGGCGGCGGCGACGAGCGGCGACACGAGGTGCGTGCGGCCGCCCTTGCCCTGGCGCCCCTCGAAGTTGCGGTTCGACGTCGAGGCGGCGCGCTCGCCCGGCTGGAGCTGGTCGGGGTTCATGCCGAGACACATCGAGCAGCCGGCGTTGCGCCACTCCGCGCCGAAGTCGAGGAAGATCTTGTCGAGGCCCTCGGCCTCGGCCTGGAGGCGCACGCGCGCGGAGGCCGGGACGACGAGGACGCGCACGCCGTCGGCCTTCTGCTTGCCCTGGACGACCTTCGCGACCGAGCGCAGGTCCTCGATGCGGCCGTTGGTGCACGACCCGATGAACACGGTGTCGACGGGGATCTCGCGCAGCGGCTGGCCGGGCGTGAGGCCCATGTACTCGATCGCGCGCTCGGCGGCGACGCGCTCGTTCTCGTCCGCGATCTCCTCGGGGACGGGCACGGTCGCGGAGATGGGCAGGCCCTGGCCGGGGTTGGTGCCCCACGTGACGAAGGGCTCCAGGTCGGACGCGCGGAGCGTGACCTCGGTGTCGAAGACGGCGTCGTCGTCGGAGCGCAGCGTGCGCCAGTACTCGACGGCCGCGTCCCAGTCGGCGCCCTCGGGCGCGTGCGGGCGGCCCTTGAGGTACTCGAACGTCGTGTCGTCCGGGGCGATCATGCCGGCACGTGCGCCCGCCTCGATCGACATGTTGCAGATCGTCATCCGCGCCTCCATGGAGAGCTTGCGGATGGCCTCGCCGCGGTACTCCAGGACGTAGCCCTGGCCGCCGCCGGTGCCGATCTTGGCGATGATCGCGAGGATGATGTCCTTGCTCGTCGCGCCGGGCGGCAGCTCGCCGTCGACGTTGATCGCCATCGTCTTGAAGGGCGCGAGCGGGAGCGTCTGCGTGGCGAGCACGTGCTCGACCTCGGACGTGCCGATGCCGAACGCGAGCGCGCCGAACGCGCCGTGCGTCGAGGTGTGCGAGTCGCCGCACACGACCGTCAGACCCGGCATGGTGAGGCCGAGCTGCGGCCCGACCTGGTGCACGATGCCCTGGTCGGCGTCGCCGAGCGAGTGGATGCGGACGCCGAACTCGCGCGCGTTGTTGCGCAGCGTGTCGATCTGCGTGCGGCTCGTGAGGTCCGCGATCGGCAGGTCGATGTCGAGCGTCGGGGTGTTGTGGTCCTCGGTCGCGATCGTGAGGTCGGGACGGCGGACCGGGCGGCCCGCGAGGCGCAGCCCCTCGAACGCCTGGGGGCTGGTGACCTCGTGCACGAGGTGGAGGTCGATGTAGAGGAGGTCGGGCGACCCGTCGGTGCCTCGTCGCACCAGGTGCGCGTCCCAGACCTTCTCCGCCAGCGTGCCGGCCATGTAGCTCATCTCCTCGTCGTCTGTCACGGTGCTCCTGGGGGTCTGGAGAACCGTCTGGGTCGATCGTCCGTCGTCCGGCAGCCTGCCGGGGAGAACGTCCAGCGGGTGGAACATCTCCGCCGGACTTGCATCTCAGTGCGTGAGACGTCAATATCGACCTATGGACAATACTAGCGGAGTCGGAGTGCTGGACAAGGCGGCCTCCGTCCTGGGCGCCCTGGAGTCCGGACCAGCCACCCTCGCCCAGCTCGTCACGGCCACCGGCCTGGCTCGCCCGACCGCGCACCGCCTCGCGGTCGCGCTCGAGCACCACCGCATGGTGGCGCGCGACATGCAGGGCCGGTTCGTCCTCGGCCCGCGGCTCAACGAGCTCGCTACTGCCGCCGGCGAGGACCGCCTGCTCGCCGCCGCGAACCCCGTGCTCACCGCCCTGCGCGACCACACGGGCGAGAGCGCCCAGCTCTACCGCCGCCAGGGCGACCACCGCATCTGCGTCGCGGCCGCCGAGCGTCCGGTCGGCCTGCGCGACTCGATCCCGGTCGGCGCCACGCTCACGATGAACGCGGGCTCCGCGGCGCAGATCCTGCTCGCGTGGGAGGAGCCGGACCGCCTCCACCGCGGCCTGCGCGAGGCCGTCTTCACGGCCACGATCCTCTCGGGCGTCCGACGCCGCGGCTGGGCCCAGTCCGTCTCCGAGCGCGAGCTCGGCGTCGCCTCGGTCTCCGCTCCCGTGCGCGGGCCGTCCGGCCGCGTCGTCGCGGCGGTCTCCATCTCCGGTCCGGTCGAGCGCCTGAGCCGTCAGCCCGGCCGCCTGCACTCCGGCTCGGTCGTGGCCGCGGCGAACCGCCTCACCGAGGTGCTGCGTCGCGCGGGCGAGTAACAGGGACGCGCCGAACCCGGGGACGCGGCCGGGTTCGCGACGGATCCGGCGATAGCCCCGGGTTCGGCGCGCCGCGGGCGGCAAACGGGACGTGCCCTGTCAAAATGTCACCGGCTGCTGCCATGCTGTGCGTGCCCCGGCGCCGGACGGTGCGGTGGCGGCAGGGGGCGCACCTGACCGTCCGAACCCGAGACACGAGGAGTCCCGATGCATCCCAAGGTGAAGATGACCCTGATCTGGGTGCTCGTGATCTTCGCCGTCTACGCAGTCATCAGGAGCCCCGACCGCGCCGCCGACATCGTCGAGGGCATCTGGGACGTCATCCTCGGTGCCTTCAGCTCCATCGGCCAGTTCTTCAACTCGCTCCTGGACTGACCGTGGCCCGCGGCCGTCCCCGGAGCCGGATCCTCGACCGCTACGTGCTCAGCGGCGAGCGGGTCGTGGTGGCCACGCGCCACCACTGGGGGATGCTGCTCGAGCCGGTCGTGACCACCGTCGCGGGCGCGTTCCTCGTCGCGTGGCTGGTCGTGCGCGCGGGGCCGGCCGTCGGCGACGGCGTGCTGTTCCTGTGGTGGCTGTGGCTGATCCTCGCCGGGCGCCTGGTGTGGAAGGTCTTCGAGTGGCGCAACGAGTGGTTCGTCGCCACCGACAAGCGCCTGCTCCTGCTGTACGGCCTCATCACGCACAAGGTCGCGATGATGCCGCTCACCAAGGTCACCGACATGAACTACGGGCGCTCGCCCGTCGGGCGCGTCTTCGGCTACGGGCAGTTCCTCCTGGAGTCCGCCGGACAGGACCAGGCGCTGCGCCAGATCGACTGGGTCTCCCACCCTGACGCGACGTACCGCCTCCTGTGCGACACGCTCTTCACGCCCGGGAGCCGCCCCGGCGCGGGACCGAGCGGCTCCGGAACGGCACAGGGCGGCACCCAGGGAGCCGCCCCGGCGTCGATCCCGCCGCCGGGCCCGCGCCCTCCCCAGCCGGCCGAGCCGGCGCCCGTCGAGCCCGCCCCCGCGTGGGACGGCCGCAGCCCGGCCCAGACCCTGCCCCCCGTCCCCGCGCCCCCACCCGCCGACCAGCACGTGGTCGTCGTCCCCGGGCGCGCGGCCGGCGAGTCGAGCGGGCCGACGCAGCCCATCCCGGTCGCGGGGCCGTCGGAGGCGGCTCAGGGCGCCGCGGGACGCAGGGACGGGTGGCTCGGCGGCGAGCACCCCGCGGAGCCTCATGACGACGAGCCCGGCTGGGCGGTCTCCGGGGAGCACCGGGCGACCTACGTGCCGGTCATCCACCCGCGCCCCACGCCGACGCCGATCCCGAAGCCCTACGAGCCCGGCCCGGGTCGCGACGGCGCGCCCTGACGACACCTCGACGAGCTCACGAGCGCGGGCTGACGGTTCCGTCGTGCCCAGCACGGCGATCACGCGTCCCCACCGAGGGCCGCGACCTTCGTCACACGGCGCGTGCGAGCACCACGACACGTCGCGTCGAGCACTGCTCACGCTTCTCCGAGCATGACAAAGGCCCGGTCACCGTGATGGTGACCGGGCCTTTCTCTGTACCCCCAACGGGATTTGAACCCGTGTTACCGCCGTGAGAGGGCGACGTCCTAGGCCGCTAGACGATGGGGGCCTGTGGATCCTCGTACCGTTTCCGGTCCGTTTCTCCGTCGAGAACTCTACCTCATGTTTCGCGCGGTCTTGACCACGCGATCCGAGCCGGAGCTCTTCGCTGGGGTACCAGGACTCGAACCTAGACTAAGTGAACCAGAATCACTCGTGCTGCCAATTACACCATACCCCAAGGGGGTAACCAGCCACCGTCGAGGAGCCGTTTCGACGAGTCGAGACTCGTCCCCTGGCTCCCTCCCGTGGAGGTCCCACCGGCCGAGAACATTACCGGACATGGGGACGCGGACCAAATGCGACCCGCACCGTGGAGGTCCGGTACGCACGGGCACCTCCGGGTCGACGCGCGGCGCCGCCGTCTGGCACCGTCGGGGCATGAGCACAGGAGACTCCCCCGATCCCGGCTCGCGTGCCGACCGCGCCGCGTCGTTCGAGCAGGGGGCCGCCCAGTACGCGTCCACACGGCCCTCCTACCCGGACGAGGCGGTCGACTGGCTCCTGCCCGACGGCGCGCGGCGCGTCCTCGACCTCGCCGCGGGCACCGGGAAGCTCACCGAGCGGCTCGTCGCCCGCGGGCTGGACGTCGTCGCCGTCGAGCCCTCGGACGCGATGCGCGCGCGCCTCACGGAGTCCGTGCCGGACGCACGGGCGCTGCCCGGCTCGGCCGAGGCGATCCCGCTCCCCGACGCGAGCGTCGACGCCGTGCTCGTCGCGCAGGCCTGGCACTGGTTCTCCCCCGCCGCCCAGCCCGAGATCGCGCGCGTGCTGCGCCCCGGCGGGCGCCTCGGCATCGTGTGGAACGTGCGGGACAGCGCGGTCGACTGGGTCGGCCGGTTCACGGAGATCATCCACCGTGGCGACACCCTCGAGCGCAGCTACCGCGAGCCCGTCCTCGCCGAGCAGCTCTTCACCCCGCCCGACCACCGCACGGTGCCGTGGGCCGACCGTGTCCCGACGTCGTCGCTCCGCCCGCTCGCCGCGTCGCGCAGCTACCTGCTGACGCTCCCCGACGCGCGCCGCGAGGAGCTGCTCGGCGAGATCGACGAGCTCGTCGCGACCCACCCGGACCTCGCGGGGCGCGACCGGGTGGACCTCCCGTACCTCGCCGAGTGCTGGCGGGCCGACGTGCTCGCCGCCCCGGGCAGCGCGTGAGCACGCGCCCGGGCCGCGCCGGCCACCGCACCCCGGAGGCCGTCACCGGCGACGACGTCCGGACGGCGGCGCGCTGGCTCGCGGACCACCTCGTCCGGCACCCCGCCTCGGCGTTCGACGCGCAGGCCGGCCCGGTGCGGTGGTCGTGCTGGACGACGGCGGAGCACGTCGTGGACGACCTGCTCGCCTACGCCCTCCAGCTCGCCGCGCTCCCGCGCCTCGCGTACGTCCCGCTCGTCGGCCCGCGCGGGGAGGACGAGATCGCGCACGTCGACCGTGCGGCCGGGACGGCGGGCCTGGCCGAGGCGCTGCTCGGCGGCGGCGAGCTCCTCGCGACGCTCGCCGAGACCCGTCCGGCGGCAGCGCGCGCCTATCACCCCTACGGGACCTCCGACGCCGCGGGGTTCGCGGCGATGGGGGTCGCCGAGGTCCTCGTGCACGGCCACGACGTCGTGCTCGGGCTCGCGGGCGAGCACGTGCCGTTCCCCGCGGGCCTCGCGCCGCGGGTCCTCGCACGCCTCTTCCCGGACGTCGACCCGGGAGCGGAGGAGGACCCCGACCTCCTGCTCCTGTGGGCGACCGGGCGCGGCGAGCTCCCCGGCAGGCCCCACCGCACGCGCTGGCGCTGGGACGCGTCGGTGCGCTGACGGACCTCGTCGCGCCCGCGGGGCCAGGGTCAGCCCGACGAGACGGCCGCCGCGGCGGCGATGCGGCGCGCGGCGGACGAGAGCGCGGTGCCGTCCTTCCACACCATGCGCAGGCGACGGTCGAGCTCGAGCCCCGGGACGGCGACCCGCACCAGTGCGCCGCGCGCGACGTCGTCGGCGACGGCGAGGCTCGACAGGACCGCGACGGCACCGCCGTGCTGCACGGCGGTCTTCAGCGCCGCCGTCGAGCCGAGGTAGGGCAGGTGGTCGGGCAGGCGCTCGCCGACCGCCGCGAGGCCGCGCTCGAGCGTCTCGCGCGTGCCCGACCCGCGCTCGCGCACGACGAGACCGCCCGTGAGCAGCTCGTCGACCCGCAGCGCGCTCCGCCGTGCCCACCGGTGCGCCGGCCCGACGACCACGACGAGCCGGTCGTGCGCGACGGTGCGGCTGCGCAGCCCGCGGCGCAGCGTCGCGCTCTCGACGAAGCCCAGCTCGACGGCGCCGTCGAGGACGAGGTCGGTCACCTCGCGCGAGTTGCGCACCACGAGCTCGACGTCCGGCGCTCCCCCGCCGGGGCCGGATCCCTCGAGCGCCAGGCGCGCGAGCCAGCGGGGAGCCAGGTACTCGGCGACCGTGAGGCTCGCCGCGACGCGGACCCGGGCGGCCGGGGCGTCGCGCAGCGCGGCGACCGACGTCTCGAAGCGGTCCGACGCCTCGATCACCTCGCGCGCCCACGCGGCGGTCGCGCGGCCCGTCTCCGTGAGCCGGGAGCCGCGCGTCGTGCGCTCGAGGAGCTCGAGCCCGAGGCGGCGCTCCAGCGCGCGCAGGCCTGCCGACGCCGTCGGCTGGGCGACCCCGAGCGCCCGCGCCGCAGCGCTGATCGAGCCGTGCGAGTCGGTCGCGACGAGCAGCTCGAGCGCGGAGAGCGAGGTCCGGTCGCGAGAGGTGTGGGCCATAGGACCACTCTATGGGTTGCGAGGCAGATCGCCCTTCCGCGGCGTCGCCGCACGCAGCAGGCTCGTGAGCATGGCACCTCCCGCACCCCGCACGGCCCGCACCGCACCACCTCCCGTCGCGACGGCGAGCGCGTCCCGCCGCGCCGCGGGCTCCCGTGCGCTGCTGCCCGGGCTCGTGCTGGTCGCCGGGGCGACGGTCCTCGTGCTGCTCGGGGCGCGGCTCGTCCCGACGGTCTCCCCGCTCGTCGTCGCGCTCGTGCTCGGCGCGCTCGTCGCACCGGTCCTGGGCCGGGTGGGCAGGACCCGGCGCGGCGGAGCCACCGTCGCGGCGACCCGGCCCGGGGTCGCGTGGACGTCCCGCGTCGTCCTGCGCACCGGCGTCGTGCTGCTCGGCTTCCAGCTCTCGGTCCCCGAGGTCCTCGCGCTGGGCTGGCGCGGGCTCGTGGTCGTCACGACGACCCTCCTCGTCACCTTCACGGGCACGCTCGCCCTCGGTCGCGCGCTGCGGGTTTCGCGAGTCACCTCGCTGCTCGTCGCGACCGGGTTCTCGGTGTGCGGGGCCGCGGCGATCTCGGCGATGCAGGGCGTCGTCGCCGGTCCGGGACGCACCCCCGGGCAGGTCCGCGAGGACGACGACGGCGTCGCCGCGTCCCTCGCGCTCGTCACCGTCTACGGCACGCTCGCGATCGTCGCGCTGCCCTGGCTGGCGTCGGTGGTGGGGCTGAGCGACGACCAGGCCGGGCTCTGGATCGGCGCGAGCGTGCAGGAGGTCGCGCAGGTCGTCACGGCCGCCGGGACCATCTCGGACCCCGCCCTCGCGACCGCCACGGTCGCCAAGCTCGCGCGCGTCGCCCTCCTCGCCCCGCTCGTCACCGTCGCAGGCGTCGTCGTGGCCCGCGGGGCCCGGCGCGCGGCCGTCGCCCGGGTCGGCTCCACCGGCGCCGTCCACGGCGACGCCTCGGGGACGACGGCGCACGCGACCCCACCGCGGGTCGCGCCGGTGCCGTGGTTCGTCGTCGGGTTCGTGGCCGCGGTGGCGCTGCGCAGCCTGGGCGTCGTGCCGGCGCCCCTGCTCGCCGCGCTCGCGACCGCGACGACGCTCGCGTTCGTCGCCGCCATGTTCGCGCTCGGGCTCGGCGTGGACGTCCCGTACCTGCTGCGCACGGGGCGGCGCGCGCTCGTCCTCGGAGGCCTCTCGGCGCTCCTCGTCACGACGACGGCCCTCGTCGGCGTCCTGCTCCTCACCTGACAGGTCCCCGTCGGCGGAGGACCTGGTCACGCGAGCGAGAACCGTGGTGGCGCGAGGTAGAGCCCTGGTAACGCGAGGTAGAGCCCTGGTCATTGACCAGGGCTCTACCTCGGCGGACCAGGGCTCTACCTCGGCGTGGAGGCCTCGGCGCGGGCGTGGACGGCGATGCCGAGGGTCGCGGGCAGGTCGACCAGGGTGTGGACCACGTGCACGCCCGACGCGCGGGCCGACGTCGGGTCCTCCGGGTGCGGGCCGCCGCGGCGCGTGCCGGGTCGGTCGAGCCAGACCCCGACGAGGCCGGCCGCGAGCGCGGCGCGCGCGTCGACGTCGAGCTCGTCGCCTACGTACGCCGTGCGGGCCGGGTCGGTCCCGAGCCGGCGGCACGCCTCGGCGAACACGCGCGGGTCGGGCTTGCCGAACCCGAGCGTGTCCACCCCGACGAGCAGCGGGACGTCGGGCAGGCCCGCGGCCGCGAGCTTGCGGGTCTGCAGCTCGACGCGCGCGTTCGTCAGGGACCCCACGCGGACCCCCGCCGCGACGAGCGCGTCCACGACCGGGCGCGCGTCCTCGAACCCTGCCCACGAGGCCTCGAACGTGCCCCAGAAGAGGTCCTTCCAGTCCACGTACGCGGCGTCGTCGAGCAGCTCGCCGCCGAACGTCGCCTGGAGCTCGTTGGCCCGCGCCATGCGCTGCGCGTCGAAGTCGACCTCGCCGCGCGTGTACGCGCGGTAGTGCCCGTTCGGGTCGGCGCGCCACAGCGCGAGGACCTCGTCGTACCGGCTCTCGGGCAGGTGCGGGAGCCACACGCGCGACGCCGCGGCGATCGCCTCCGCGAACGCGGCGCGCGTGTCGACGAGCGTGTCGTCGACGTCGAACAGGACGCCCTCGAGGGGCGCGGCGACCGCCGAGAGGTCGCGATCGGTCACAGTGCGTCCCGCAGGCGCACGAGGCGCTCCAAGGTCGAGCTCTTGCCGAGCAGCTCCATGGACTCGAACAGCGGCGGCGAGACGCGGCGGCCCGTGAGCGCGACGCGCAGCGGCGTGAACGCGAAACGCGGCTTGACGCCCATGCCCTCGACGATCGCGTCGCGCAGGCGCTCCTCGATGGCCGCCGTGACGAACTCGCCGTCCTGCAGCACGTCGAGCGCGGCGATCGCGGCGGCGAGGATGTCCTTCGCGTCCTCGCGCAGGGCGCCGCGCGCGTCCTCCTCGACCGTGAGCGCGTCGTCGGCCGTGAAGAGGAAGCCGAGCATCCCGACCGACTCCCCGAGCAGCACCATGCGCTCCTGGACCAACGGCGCCGCCGCGGTGAGGATCTCCTGGTTGCGGGGCGACAGGTCGGCGAACGAGTCCGCCGGGACGAGCCCGCCCGCGTGCAGGTACGGGACGAGGCGGTCGCGGAAGTCCTCCGGCGCGAGCAGGCGCACGTGCGTCGCGTTGATCGCCTCGGCCTTCTTGAGGTCGAAGCGCGCCGGGTTGGGCAGCACGTCGTGGACGTCGAACGCCTCGACCAGCTCGGTGACGGTGAAGATGTCGTGGTCCGGCGAGATGGACCAGCCGAGCAGCGCGAGGTAGTTGAGCAGGCCCTCGGGCGTGAAGCCGCGCTCGCGGTGCAGGAACAGGTTGGACTCGGGGTCGCGCTTGGAGAGCTTCTTGTTGCCCTCGCCCATGACGTACGGCAGGTGGCCGAACTCCGGCATCACCTGCGCGACGCCGATCTCCAGCAGCGCCCGGTACAGCGCGATCTGGCGCGGCGTGGAGGACAGCAGGTCCTCGCCGCGCAGCACGTGCGTGATGCCCATGAGCGCGTCGTCGACCGGGTTGACGAGCGTGTAGAGCGGCTGGCCGTTGCCGCGCACGAGCGCGTAGTCCGGGACCGAGCCCGCCTTGAACGTGATCTCGCCGCGGACGAGGTCGGTGAACGTGATGTCCTCGTCCGGCATGCGCAGGCGCAGCACGGGCTCGCGGCCCTCGGCGCGGAACGCGGCCTTCTGCTCGTCCGTGAGGGTGCGGTCGAAGTTGTCGTACCCCTTGGTCTTCACGCCTGCGGCGGCGTTGCGCGCGTCGGACTCCTCGGGGGTCGAGAACGACTCGTACACGTACCCGCCCTCGACGAGCCGCGCGATGACGTCCTGGTAGATGTCCGCGCGCTGCGACTGCCGGTACGGCTCGTGCGGGCCACCCACCTCGACGCCCTCGTCCCAGTCGAGCCCGAGCCAGCGCAGCGCGTCGAGGAGCTGCTGGTAGCTCTCCTCGCTGTCGCGCGCGGCGTCGGTGTCCTCGATGCGGAACACGAACGTGCCGCCCGTGTGCCGCGCGTAGGCCCAGTTGAACAGCGCGGTGCGGATGAGCCCGACGTGCGGCGTCCCGGTCGGGGACGGGCAGAAGCGGACGCGGACGGGCGAGGAACCAGGTGCGGGGATCACGGTGCCCAGCGTAGTTGCCCGACGCCGTGCGTCGCCCGGGCGTCCGGCGTCACCCGCGTCGTCGTCTCAGTCCGGCGCGGCACACGGCACGACGGCGCCCCGGCCCCTCCGCGCACGACCGTACGACCCGGGGCGCGTCCCAGGGTCAGTGGCGTCGGACGACCGGGTTGCTCAGGACGCCGATGCCCTCGACCTCGCACTCGACGCGGTCGCCCACGTCGACCAGGCCGACGCCGGCGGGCGTGCCGGTGAGGATGACGTCGCCGGGCAGGAGGGTCATCGCCTCGGAGATGTACGACACCAGGAAGGGGACGTCGAAGATCATGTCGCTCGTGCGGCCGTCCTGCTTCACCTCGCCGTTGACGCGGCTGCGCACGCCGACGTCCTCGGGGTTCAGGTCGGTGTCGATCCAGGGGCCGAGCGGGCACGACGAGTCGAAGCCCTTGGCGCGGGCCCACTGCCCGTCGGTGCGCTGGGCGTCGCGCGCCGTGACGTCGTTCGCGACGGTGTACCCGAGCACGTACCCGGGCGCGGCCTCGGGCGAGACGTCCTTGGCGAGCCGGCCGATGACGACCGCGAGCTCGGCCTCGTAGGAGACCTCCTGCGAGAAGTCGGGCAGGACGATCGGGTCGTCCGGGCCGACGACCGAGGTGTTCGGCTTGAGGAACAGCAGCGGGCTCGTCGGGACGTCGTTGCCCATCTCCCTCGCGTGGTCGGCGTAGTTACGGCCCACGGCGACGACCTTGGAGCGCGGGATCACCGGCGCCAGCAGCCGGACGCCGTCGCCCAGCTCGATGCGCTCGCCCGTCGGCGTGACCGGCATGTAGAGGGGGTCGCCCGTGAGGACCGCGAGGTACGTGCGATCCCCCTCCTGCTGGACGAGGGCGTAGCGGGGGTCGTCTCCGGTGGTGAATCTCGCGATGCGCACGGGCCCAGGCTATCCGGCCTGCGCCCGCGCGACCGCGCGGGACCGTGGCACGACCGTGCTCACGCGCGGGCGAGGACCTCGCCGTTGAGGACCGCGAACCAGCCCGCGGGCTCCTCGGCCCAGCGCAGCCAGTCCTGCGCGAGCTGTTCGAGCGCGACGTCGTCCGCGAGCGCCGACTCCTTCGCCTGCACCGCGAAGTTCGACGCGACGCAGCGCTCGGCCCAGAGCCCGCCCCACCAGGTGCGGTCGGCCGGGGTCGCGTAGCACCACGTGCTCGCGCTGGGCACGATGCCGTCGAGGTCGAACCCGGCGTCCTGCACCCAGGAGAACAGGCGACGACCGGCGTCGGCCTCGAACCCGTACGCGTGCGTGACCTCGTGGTAGAGCGTGTTCCACTCGGTCAGGCCAGGGGACTCGGGGTACCAGGTCATGGCGGCATAGTCGGCGTCGCGCACGGCGACGAGCCCGCCGGGCTTGGCGACGCGCTTCATCTCGCGCAGCGCGGCGATCGGGTCGGACAGGTGCTGGAGGAGCTGGTGCGCGTAGACGACGTCGAACGTGCCGTCGGCGAACGGCAGCTCGTACGCGTTCGCGTGCTGGAAGGTGATGTTCGCGGTGCCGCGCTGGGCGGCGAGCTCGCGCGCGCTCTCGAGGACGGCCTCGGACGCGTCGACCCCGACGACGCGTCCCCCGGCCACGCGGTCGGCGAGGTCGACGGTGACCGTCGCCGGGCCGCAGCCCACGTCGAGGACGCTCATGCCCGCCCGCAGGTGCGGCAGGAGGAACCCGGCCGAGTTCTCGGCGGTGCGCCACCGGTGCGAGCGCAGCACGGACTCGTGGTGCCCGTGCGTGTACGACTCGGACTCCTGCGCGGGGTCGCTCCCGGCCCCGGTGGGGGCGTCGGCGTGGTGCTCGGCGGCCGCGTCGGCGCCGTGGGGGGTGTGCGTCATACCCGCACCGTAGGCCGGACGTGCATCGTTCTCGACCCCGTTCTCACACTCTGGGCGCGCGGTCCGCGCGGGGTCGCACCGCCGTCCGCTCCGGCGTGGCGGCCGGGTGGGAGCGCGCCCGCGCGCGGACAATCCCCCCATGACGGCCGCGACCGGCACGACTCCCGCCCCTGGCGAACCCGCTCGCCCCTCCCTCGGGTTCGCGCGGCGGCATGCCGCCCTCCTGCTCGGCGGGCCGGGTCGAGTGGCGGGGGTCGACGTCGCGCGCGGGATCGCGGTCCTCGGGATGTTCACCGCGCACGTCGGGTACACCTCCGACGACTTCGGCGAGGTGGCCGGCTGGCTCTCGCTGTCGCACGGGCGGTCGTCGATCCTCTTCGCGCTCGTCGCCGGGGTGTCGCTCGCGATCGTCTCGGGCGGGCGCACGCCGCTCGACGGGCTGCCCGCGCTGCAGACCCGGACGCGCATCCTCGTGCGCGCCGTGATGCTCCTCGGGCTCGTGGGCCTGCTGGACCTGCTCGGCACGCGCGTGCTGCTCATCCTCGGCTTCTACGCCGCGTACTTCGTGCTCGCGCTGCCGTTCCTGCGCTGGCGCCGCCGCGACCTGCTCGTGCTGGCCGGAGCGGTCGCGGTGGTCGGGCCGGTGCTCGCGTACTGGCTCCCCGAGGTGCTCGCGCGCGCCGGGCTGCACCTGCCCGACGACGGGTCGGGAGCGCTGACCGACTTCTTCGCGTCCGGGCACTACCCCGCGGTCGTGTGGATGGCATACGTGCTGGTCGGGATCGCGATCGGACGCTCCGACCTGTCCTCGACCGCGACGCGCGTCGGGCTCGTGGGCGGCGGGCTGCTCGCCCTGGGCATCGGGTACGGGCTCTCGGCGACGATGACCGGACCCCTCGGCGGGGCACAGGCCGTCGAGGACGCCGCCGCGGCGTGGTCGAGCACGTTCCGGCCCGAACCCCTGGGCTGGTCCGACCCGTGGCCGACGAGCGCGTACCTGTGGCTCGCCGGCCCGCACACCGACACCCTGCCGGAGGTCGTGGGCTCGGGCGGGTTCGCCGTCGCGGTGCTGGGTCTGTGCCTGTTCGCGGGCCGGGTCGGGCGCTGGGTCCTGGCGCCCGTCGCGGCGGTCGGCGCGATGGCGCTCACGGTCTACTCGGCCCAGATCGTCGTGCTGTGGGCGTGGGGCGACGCGGCCTACGAGCAGACGACGAACGGTCCCCTCCTCGCCCTCGTGCTCGCCACGCTCGCGGTCGCGACCCTGTGGCGCTGGGCGCTCGGGCGGGGGCCGCTCGAACGGCTCTTCGCGGCCGTCGCGGCGCGCGCGTCCGCGGTCACGACCGACCGCGGCGCGTCGTAGGGTCGCCGCATGACGACTGCGAACGACGGAACCGCTCCCCGCCCCGCCCTGCGCCGCCTCGGCCGGTCCGGCCTGGCCGTCTCCGCCGTCGGGCTGGGCTGCAACAACTTCGGCCGCCCGACCACCGCGACGGAGACGCTCGACGGGACGCGCGCCGTCGTCGACGCCGCGCTCGACGCCGGGGTGACGTTCTTCGACACGGCCGACACGTACGGGGGCCGCCCCGGGCTGAGCGAAGAGCTGCTCGGCCAGGCGCTCGGGTCGCGCCGCGACGACGTCGTGATCGCGACGAAGTTCGGCATGTCCATGCGCGGCACGGCGGGCGACGACTTCGACGCCCGCGGGTCGCGGCGCTACGTCGTGCGCGCCGTGGAGGGCTCGCTGCGCCGCCTGGGCACCGACCGGATCGACCTCTACCAGTTCCACACGCCCGACCCGCGGACGCCGGTCGAGGAGACGCTCGCCGCGCTCGACGACCTCGTGCGCGCGGGCAAGGTGCTCTACGTCGGGCACTCCAACCGGGCCGGATGGCAGATCGCGGAGGCGGAGTTCACCGCGCGCAGCGCCGGGACCGTGCGCTTCGTCTCCGCGCAGAACCAGTACAACCTCGTCGACCGCGCGGCCGAGCTCGAGGTGCTGCCCGCCGCGGCCGCGTACGGGCTCGGGGTGCTCCCCTACTTCCCGCTCGCGAACGGCCTGCTCACGGGCAAGTACGCGCACGGCGCGCGGCCCGACGACGGTCGCCTCGTCCGGACCAAGCCGCACCTCCTCGAGTCGGCGCCCTGGGAGGCGCTCGCGCGTCTCGGCGCGTTCTGCCAGGTGCGCGGGATCACCGAGGTCCAGGTCGCGTTCGGGTGGCTCCTGTCGCGCCCGCAGGTGTCGAGCGTCATCGCCGGCGCGACGAAGCCCGAGCAGGTGCGGCAGAACGCCGCGGCCGGGGCCTGGGCGCCCACGACCGAGGACCTGGCCGAGCTCGACGAGATCTTCCCGCCGCTCGGGAAGGTCGCGCCCTACTGACGCACCGCGGCCCGGCCGGGCCGCCGACCCTCTGGTCCGTCGTCGCCGAGCGGCCTACCGTGGTGGCATGGCCTCGTGGGAGGACGTCGCGCGGATCGTGGCGGTGCTGCCGGACACGGACCTCAAGGGTCCGCGCCAGTGGACCGTGCACGGCAAGCTGTTCGTCTGGGAGCGGCCGCTGCGCACGAGGGACCTCGACGAGCTCGGCGACGCCGCACCCGCCGACCCGCCCGTCGCGTTCCGCGTCGCCGACGAGGGAGAGAAGGTGGCGCTGCTCGGCGACGACCCCGCGGTCTTCCTCACGACGAGCCACTTCGACGGGTACCCGATCGTCCTCGCGCGGCTCGACCAGGTCGCCGTGCCGGAGCTCGAGGAGCTGCTGCAGGACGCCTGGCTCGCGCGCGCCCCGAAGCGCCTCGCGCAGGAGTACCTCGACCGCACGGAGTGACGCACGGCGCACCACCCCGGCGCGGTCACCACGAGAACACGGCCACCGCGTAGTTGCCCCAGGTCGGTTCGACCCCGACGACGACGTCCTCCGGGTCGTACACGTTGTAGACGAGGTCCCACTCGGCGCTCGTCCCCCGGGCGATCGTGTCCGGGTCGTCGAGCAGCACGTCGGGTGCGTAGTCGTAGACCGTGCGGGCGACGAGACCGCCCGACACGGGCTGCAGCTCGAGCCCGTCGGGGTCGATCTCCTGCCCGGTGCCGTTGGTGACCCGCACGCGCAGGCGGACCGCGTGCGGGTAGTCGTCCTCCCGCTTGGTGGCGTCCTCGGTCGGGGTGTACGGCTGCGGGGCGGACACCGCGACCACCAGTCCGTCCGCGTAGCGCACCGACTCCCCGTACCAGACCCGGTCCGAGGCAGCGCCGATCTCGGGCCCCTCGTCGTAGCCGCCGCCGAACGGGTACCCGCGCAGCGAGCTGCCAGGACCGTAACCCGGACCGCCGGCCGTCATGACGTCGACCGTCACCCACGCGGTGAGCACCACGGTGCCCGCCAGGAGCGCGACGAGCGCGCGCGTCGCGCCCACCACGCCGCGCGTGCCGCGCCACCACACGACCGCGCCCACCGCGACCACCGCGGCACCCGCGACCGCGTAGAGGCCCCCGACGTGCGCCCAGCCGCGCCGCGCCGTCACCGCCTCGGTGGCGAGCACGGCGACGACGAGGAGGACGCCGAGCGTCGCCGCCACGAGCGCGGCCGTCGTCCACGACCAGCGCCTGCGGTGGCCGGAGCCCGTAGCGGGCTCCCCCGACCCGCCGTCCGTCCCGGCGTGCGGATCGCCACCCGGGGCCGGGCCTGGTGCCGCAGCAGGTGTCGACGCACTCGTCGGGGCGGGTCCGGCCTCGGGCGCGGTCCCCCAGGCCGGCGCGCGGCGCTCGCCAGGGTCGCTGCTCACGGTGAGCCCTTCGGGTGGTTCGGGTCGTCGTGTCGCGGAGCGGGCAGGGTCGTCATCCGAGCGCTGCGAGCACCCCGCCGGAGAAGGCGGAGTCGTGGAGCTCGATGCTGACCGGCGCACCGTCGAGGGGCACGTCGAAGACGACGCGCGGCGAGATCGAGTTGCCCGGGTTCACGGGCTCGATCCACGACTGGACGTCGTCGCCGAGGTAGAGCCCCGCGACGTCGTCCGCCGAGTACTCCTGGCCCGCCGCGTTCACCGTGTACTGGTTGCTCCCGAAGAACGTCTGCGCGGAGTCGCCCACGTTCGTGACGGTCAGGGACACGATGCAGTACTGACCCTGCGGTGTCTCGGAGAAGTAGTCGTCACCCACGCGCATGACCCCGCACTCCATCCCGCCGACGACGAACTCGAAGTCCCCGTCACGGACCGGCGTGCCGACGGCCGGCAGCGCCGGAGTCACCGGCTCCTCGACCGGGAGCGGCTGCGACGCCGCCGGATCGTCGCCCGGCGTCTCCGCGCCGTCAGACGTCACGACGTCGGGCTCCGGAGTCGTCGTCGCGCTCTCGGCGGTGTCGACCCAGGTGACCTCGGCGGGCTGCATCGCGGCGTAGGCGACCGTCGACACGATCGACCCCAGTCCCGCGACGAGACCGAGGCACAGTCCTGCGATCGCCGTGCCGGTCCCTCGGGGCACCCGACCCGCGCGGACGAGCCCGGCGATGCCCAGTCCGATGGCGACGAGGGCGAGGATCCCGGCCACGACGTTGACCACGGGCACGAGGCACAGGAGCAGCGCGACGATCCCGACGACGAGCGCCGCGACCGCGGACCCGTTACCGGCCGGCGGCCGCGGCGGCGGCCCGCTGCTCGGCGCGAACCCCGCCCCGTAGGGAGCAGACGGGTGCGCGGCCTGGGCCGGCCACGTCGGGGCCGGCCCACCGTGCCCCGGCACTCCTGGGCCCGCGCCGGGTGCGGTCGGGGGCGGCGGAGCGAAGGAGCTCGGGTGCTGGGCTCCCTGGTCTCCCCACGTCGGGTAGGTCACGTCGTTTCTCCGCTCTCGTGCCAAGCCGGTCCGGCACCGTGCCGGACCGGGACCGCAGGGTGGATCAGTACGCGCTCGCCTGCGTGACCTCGAACGTGGCCGTCTTCATGGCCTCGAGGTTCTCGGCGTCGATGACGTCGAAGATCTCGACGGTCTCCGAGGCGCCCGGCTCCAGGGTCTCGGAGTAGGCCCAGTCGCTCTCGATCACCGTGCCGTCGGCGGCGACCGCGTCGACGTCGATGTCGAACGTGAGGGGCTCGTCGGACGTGTTGGTGAACGTCACCGGCAGCGCGGACTCGACCCAGCCGTACTCGTCGGCCGTGCCCTCGAAGGTTCCGAACTCGACGCCGAGGTCGTTGGCGAGGACGTCCTCCGTCGCCTCGCCGAACGCCCGGTCGGAGTCCTCCTGGATCTCGGACAGCGTCTGCTCGTACTGCGTCGAGGCCTCGTTCGCCGCGACGACGAAGACCACCCACATGAGGATCGTCGCGAGGACGGACAGCACGCCGAGGACGATCGCCGTGATCGAGAAGCCCTTGCCCGACCTGCCCTGCTTCACCTGGGACAGCCCGACGAACCCGAGCACGACGCCCGTGATGCCGAGCAGCGCGGCGAAGATGTTGACGAACGGGATCCAGCTCCCGAGGAAGCCCAGGATCGCGAGGACGAACCCGACGATCGCGATCGTGCTCGTCGACGGGGCGGGCGCGGTGTACGCCGAGTAGCCGTTCCCGTAGGGGCTGCCGTACGGCTGCTGCGCCGGGTCGCCGTAGGGCTGGCCGTACGCCTGCTGCGCGGGGTCCGGGTACGGCTGCGGGTACGGCTGCTGCGCGGCGTCGCCGTACGGCTGGCCGTACCCGGTCGGCTGGCCGTACGCCTGCTGCTGGTCCGCGCCGTACGCGGGCGCCTGGCCCGCACCGTAGGGAGCCTGCTCGGGCGCCGCGCCGTAGCCCGGGGCGGCGTACGCGTCGTCCGCCGAGCCGTACGGCTGCGTCGGCGCCTCGCCCTGCGGCGCCCAGGCGTCGTGCGACGGCGCCTGCTGCGCGGGGTCCGCGCCGTGCGGGCGGTAGGGGTCGAACTGGTACGGGTCCTGCGGTGCCGTGGGCGGCTGCGACATGGTGCTCCTCCGCGGCCTCGCCGCGCGTATCGGTCGTTCGGGTGGCGGGTCGACGGTGGTCGGCCGCGCGGACGCGCCGGGTCTTCACAGCACGTTCACGAGCATTCTTCCCGGTCCTGCCCACATCGGGAAAATGCCCGCCCGGGTGAAACGCGTCTCGTCGGCGGGCTCGTCGGCGACCCCCGGCGCTCTCGTACCCTGGAACCGTGCCCCCGACCGCCACCGCGACCGCCTCGACGACCCCCGTCGCCGCACCCGTCGTGCTCGCGGCGGAGGACTGGACGGCGCGCGAGCGCGCCCACGCGGAGCGCGCCGACGCGTTCACCGCCGGGTGGCGGGAGCGCAAGCCGCTCGGCGAGAAGCACGCGATCGAGGACTTCCTCTTCACCTACTACCCCACGCGCCCGGCGCAGCTCCGCCGTTGGCACCCGGGCCCCGGCGTCGTGCTCGCCCGGCCGACGGGCCACGTGCGCGCCCCCGGCACCGCACCCCGGCCCGACGACGAGCCCGCCGACCCGTACGCGGCGCGCGCCGCGTGGCGGTGGTACCGCGAGACGCCGGAGGGCCTGACGCTCGACGCCGACGCGTTCGTCGCCGACCGCGGCGACACCGTGCGCTACCTGCGCGCCCTGCTCGCCGCCACCGCGTCGCGGCCCGGCCGGTTCGGGTGCTTCGGGCTGCACGAGTGGGCGATGGTCTACCGCGACCGGGCCACCGGCCGCGACCACCGCCACCCGCTCCCGCTCCGCCTCGGGCACGCCGGCACCGACCGCGTCGTCGAGTCCCACCCGGTGCAGTGCTCGCACTTCGACGCGTTCCGCTTCTTCACGCCCGAGGCCGGCCCGCTCAACCGCCTGCAGCCGACGCGCGAGACCCAGCCCGCCCTGGAGCAGCCCGGGTGCCTCCACGCGACCATGGACCTCTACAAGTGGGCCCTCAAGCTCACCCCCGCCGTCCCCGGCGACCTCGTGCTCGACTGCTTCGAGCTCGCGCGCGACGTCCGCGTCGTCGACATGCAGGCGTCGCCCTACGACGTGTCGTCGTACGGGCTCGACCCCGTCGCGATCGAGACGCCCGAGGGCAAGGCCGAGTACGTGCGCCACCAGCGCGAGTTCGCCGAGCGCGGTGCGGTGCTGCGCGAGCGCCTGCTCGCCGTGTGCGAGGCGCTCCTCGACCGTGCCCAGCCCGAGCCCGCACCGGCGCCCGAGGTCAGTGCGACAACATCCCGCTGACGAGGCAGCGCCAGGTCACGGGCCCGACGACGCCGTCGACGGCGACCTCCGGGAAGCCCGCGTGCAGCGCGTCCTGGAACCCGCGCACCCACGCCTCGGTGCGGGGGCCGAGCTGCCCGTCGATGGTGAGCACCGGGTCGGGTCCGCCGGACAGGTCGCGCGCGACGGCCTCGCGCTGCACCGCGCGCACGGCCTCGCCGACGCTCCCCCGGCGCACCACCACGACGAGCGCCGCCCACGTCGCCGAGCCCGCGACGCCGTCGACGTCGAGGCCGGCCACGTCCTGGAAGGCGCGGACGGCGCCCTCGGTGCGCGGCCCGAGCAGCCCGTCGACCGCGAGCTCGTGCCCGCGGTGGCGCAGCAGGTGCTGGAGCGTCTGGACCGGGTGCCCGTTCGCGCCGCGGCGCACGCGGGGCCAGGTCGGCAGTGTCGTGAGGACGGTCGTCATCGTCGTTCCCTCCGTCGTCGCAGGACCGGCAGGGTGCTCCCGCCGTCGGGGTCCCGCGCCCCCGTCCGGAGGGAGGGCGGCGGCCCGGCTCCTGATGCGTCGGCCGGCGTCGTGCGAGGATCGCGCGCATGACCCGCCCCCCGCTCGCCGCCGTCCCGACCGGCCACGTCGTCGTGCCCGACGCCGTCCGCGCGCTCGCGGGCGACGACGTCCTCACTCCCGTGTGGCGCAACGAGCTCGGCGGCCTGACCTTCCGGCTCGACGGTGCCGAGGGCGCCCGGTTCGCCAAGTGGGTCGCCGCCGGGACGCCCGAGATCGACCTCCCGGGCGAGGCGGAGCGTCTCGCCTGGGTCGGCGACCGCGCCCCGGTCCCGCGCGTCCTCGCCCAGGGCTCCGACGACGACGGCGCCTGGCTCGTCACGCGCGCCGTCCCGGGACGGTCGGCGGTCGAGCCGCGCTGGGTCGCGGACCCGGCGACCGCCGCGGTCGCGATCGGGCGGGGGCTGCGCGCGCTGCACGACGCGCTGCCCGTCGCCTCGTGCCCGTTCACGTGGGCCGTCGAGGACCGCGTGGCGAACGCCGACGCGCGCCTGGCCCGCGGAGACGGCCCGGACGGGTGGTTCCCGGAGCACCGCGGCCTGGGCGTCGCGGCAGCACGTGCCCGGCTCGGAGCGGCCCCGGCCGTCGACCGTCTCGTCGTGTGCCACGGCGACGCGTGCGTGCCGAACACGCTCCTGCACGACGACGGCTCGTTCGCCGCGCACGTCGACCTCGGCTCGCTCGGGGTCGCGGACCGCTGGGCCGACCTCGCCGTCGCGGCCTGGAGCACGGAGTGGAACTACGGCCCGGGGTACGACGGCCACGTCTACGCGGGCTACGGCGTCGACCCGGACCCCGAGCGCATCGCCTACTACCGGCTGCTCTGGGACCTCTCCTGACGACCCAGACCCCACCGCGAGGGTCTGGCGCAGGAGCTCACCATGGTCCGAGAGCCGGGCCCCTCCTCCAGGACACGTCGGTGGTCGAGGTCCCCGAGGGATCTCGGTTCGCCGACCGGAGCTTCACGCCGGAGGACGGCAACGGCAACTTCGTGCTCCTCGTCGAGGGCCCCGACCTCACCACGGCGCACGTGGGGGTGTCGAGCTTCCCGAGCTGACGGGCGTCAGCGGCGCGGCTGGTGCGCCGCGACGCCCTGCTCGGCCTGCTCGGCGGTCTCCGCGATCCGGCGCGCACGGGTCTCCGGTCGCTTCGCCTCGACGATCCAGCCGAGGATCGAGCGTCGGACGCCCGGCGTGAACGTGTCGAAGCGCTCGCGGGCACCGGGTCGCTCGGCGAGCGCCGCGGCGAGGTCGTCGGGCACCACGAGGGCCTCGGCGTCGTCGTGCCGCGTCCACGACCCGTCGGCCTTCGCCGCCTCCACGACGGCGCGGCCGGCGTCGGTCATGCGCCCGTCCGCCTCGACGCGCGCGACGCGCTCCTTGCTGAGCCGGGTCCAGCGGCTGCCGCGCCGGCGGCGCGTGAACCAGAGCGCGTGCCGGTCGGCGTCGACCGTCGCGGCCTGGCCGTCGATCCAGCCGTAGGACAGCGCCTCCTCGATCCACGGCTCGTACCCGTAGGTCGCGCGACCGCTCTCGCGGCGCCAGGTGAGCAGCCACACCCCCGGCTCCGGGTCGTCGTGGTGCGCGGCGAGCCACGCGCGCCACTCCTGCGGCGTCTCCGCGTGCGTCGCCGGCTTGCCCTGGTACTCCTCGGTCACTGCGCCTCCGTCGTCGGTGGGGGCACCAGCGTGCCCGAGACGTCGACGGGACGCCAGGCAGCTTGTCGACCGGGAGACCTGGTCCGGAGGCGCCCGGGACGTGACCCGGGAGGCTCGTCCCGCTGTGTCGCAGGCTGCCTCCCGGGTCGGTGCGTCAGCCGCAGGCCGGGACGACGACGTCCCGCGTGACCGCCTGGGTCGTGCCGCCCGGACCGGTCGCCGTGACGGTCACGGGCACGTCCGCCCCCGTCTCCATGTCCCGCACCGCGAACGACTGGTACGCGTTCGCGCCGGCGGCCACCGCGGCGAAGGTCCTCTCCCCCGCGCCGGTCACGAGCGCGACGGCGAGCACGCCGTCGGACAGGTTGCGGGCGCGGACCGCGACGTAGGGCGCGCCGGCGAGGCAGCGCGCGGACGTCTCGACGTCGACGAGCGGCGCCGTCGGCTCGCCGACGACCTCGCCGTCCACGGTGAGCGTGCCGTCGGCGTTCACGACGACGTCCGCCGCCATGGCGGACGCGAGGTCGAGGCGCTGCCACTCGGCCTCGCCCGCGACGTCGAGCGCGTAGCCCGAGTCGAGCGCGGTCGCGGCGAGCACGAGGCGGCGCTGGTCGCCCGTGAGGTCGGGGAACGCCGTGCGCAGCAGGTCCTCGGCGCCGGCGGGCACCTGGACCTCCCGGCCCGCCTCCCCGACGCGCGGGAACCCGTACGTGAGGCGCTGGTCGTAGACCGCGAGCGCCTGGTCCGTGGGGAGGTAGGGCACCTGGTCCTGCGCGCACACCGCGATCTCGTCGCCGCACGCTCGCTCCAGCACGGTGACGAGCTCGGTCCGGGCCTGCTCGAGGAGCACGCGGAACGCGGGGTCGGACCACCGGAGCTGCGCGATGTTCTGCCCGGTCATGCGGCCGCCCATGAGGTCGAGCGGGTAGTGGAAGCCGGTCACGAGGCGGTTGTCGCCGTACTCGGACGCGCGCGCGAGGATCTGCGGCGCGAGCTCCGGCAGGAGCGTGGCGAGCACGGTGCCCTGCGCGTAGCCGTGGTTAGTGTGCCCGCTGGGGAACGAGCCGTTGGTGCGCAGCCCCTCGTAGCTGCCGGAGGACTCGAACGCGTTGACGTGACCGCCGGCGGACGTGAAGCCGAGGCGGACGAACGGGCGCTTGTAGTCGTACGCGGCCTTGGCGGGCTCGTGGTTGCCGACCGACTTCTCGACGCGCCCGGACAGCAGGGCCTTCGTCTTGGGGAGCCGGCCGTCGGCGAGCGCGTCGCGGTAGATCGGCCCGAGCTCGCTGCCGAGCGCGTCCGCCATGGTCTCGTAGGCGGAGCCCCGCCCGTCGGTCAGGGCACGCTGCACCTGCAGGTCCCCGGCGACGTAGGCGTTGTTGCGCGCGAGCGAGCCGAGGTCGTTGGCGCTCGTGGGCTGGCCGGGCTCGTTGGGCGAGAGGATCTCCGGGTGGTTCGCGCGCAGGTCGGCGAACCCGCGCAGCATCCAGGTGAACCAGTCCTGCCCGGTCGGGGCCGACGGCGTCGCGTCGGACGCGTAGGTCCGGTCGAGGACGTCCTGCGGGAACGGCATCGACGGGTCGTCGGTCGTGGAGAGCGCGAGGGAGAAGAAGACGTCCGAGCTCGTCGCGTTGCACTGGTGGATCTCCACCGCGATCGTGTTCTCGCCCGGGACGAGCACGTCGGCGGGGATGACGAGCGTCTCGCGCAGCGGCGCGGTCGCGCCGGCCTTGTCCTGGTACTGCAGGTTTCGGGTGATCATCGAGTCGCCCCACCCGGCGACGCGCTCGCCGTTGACGTACACGGTGGCGGAGTCGTCGTAGACGAGCGTCCCGCGCAGGCCGGTGATCTCGTCGAGCGTCGCCTCGTCGAGGGTCACGGTCGTGCGGAAGAAGTAGGCGGGCACGACGACCTTGGGCGTCTGCGTGATCCAGTAGTCGAGCAGGGTCGTGATGGTGTGGCCGCCGCCGATGCCGCTCGCGGTCCCGTTGACCGCGCCGAAGCCCGGCCGGCCGGTCTTCCACGCCGCGTCGTCGAACGCCGGGTCGGCCCACACGGTCCGGTCCGCGTTCCCCGCAGCGGGGTCGGTGTTGTCGTCCAGGTAGCGCCAGGTCGTGCCGGCGCCGACCACCTCGGTCGGCGTGAATCCCTCGGCGGCGCGCGCTGCGGGCGCCTGGAGCGCCGCGGCGAGCACGAGCGCGAGCGTCGTCAGCGCTGCCAGCAGGGCGAGCGGCGCGGTGGTCCGGCGGTCGCGGGCTCGCGGGGCCGGGTACGTCGTCGTACCGGTCATGGGTCGTCCCTCTCGTCGATGTCGGTGTCGGTCTGCGTGCGTGCACGACGGCGGTGCGGGCCCGGTCCTGCCGGCCCCGCACCGCCGTCGGTCAGGAGCAGGACACGGCGTCGTACGCGGCCGTGACCTGCTGGGGCTCGCCGTCGGGCGTCGTCACCGTGACCGTGACGTCGCCCGCCTCGACGGCGGCGGCCCGGGTGGCGAACGACTGGTACGCGTTCGACCCGGGCGCGACGACGCCGAAGAGCTTCGAGCCGTACGGGGTCGCGAGCTCGACCGCGACGGGCTGCTCGCCGGTGTTGAGCGCGCGCACCGCGACGAACGCTTTGCCGCCGAGGCAGCGCGCCTGCGCCGTGACCTCGACCTGCGGCGCGGGGACGGCCCCCGTCGCGTCGGTCGCGACCGCGAACACGTGGAACCGCGTGTTGCGCGGCAGGGTGAGGCTCGTGAGCACCTTGCCGTCGGGCACGGTGACGGGCGCCGTCGCGTAGAGCCCGCAGCCGAACGCGTCCGTCCCGGTCCCGTTGCCCCGTGCGCCCGGCTTGGCGACGAGGATGTTGCCCGGCTCGGGCGAGCCCGTGCACCAGTCGCTCAGGGCGACCTGGACGGTCTGGCTCGTCCCGTCCGCGAACCCGAGGACGAGGTCGCCGCGCTGGGTGCCGTGCGTCGCCGTCCCGACGACCGAGAGCGTGCGCGCGGCACGCTGCGCCTCGGGCACCTCGAGCACCTGGCCGTCCGCCGCGACGTTGTCGGGCTCGCCCGCGGGCGGGGCGCCGAGCAGGTACGTCAGGTCGGTGCCCGGGACGGTCAGCTCGAGGCCCTGGACCACGCCGAGGTCCGCGAGCAGGTCGCGCAGGAGGTACGCGCCCGAGCCGTCGAGGTTCGCGTTGGCCGCGCCGAGGTCGCCGATGCCGACGTTGTCGAAGGCGTCGGCGATCCACGACTCCCCGGACACGACGACCGAGACCTCGCGGACCGCCTCGATCCCCGCGGCGTCGCGCACGACGAGCCGCACCGTGTGGGTCCCCGGCTCGGCGTCGGCGGGCGCGTCGATCGTCACCGTGCCCTCGACCGTGGCCGGCAGGCCGTCGGACTCGGCGGTCCAGTCCGCCAGGTCGGTCGTCGCGGTCACCGCGCCGTCGGACGTCACCTCGAGCGTGCCGCTCGTCGTCCCCGCGCCCTGCGCGACGACCTGGACCGCGACCTCGGTCCGCCCGCCCGGGGCGACGACGGGCTGCCGCGGCGTCGCGCCGACGAACAGGCGCTCGACCGTGCCGTCCGCGGGCACGACGGCGCCCGGCGAGGCCGCGGGGTCGGTCGCCCACGCGGACGGCTCGGTGCCGACGGTCACGTCGAGCGTGCCCGCCGCGGTGAGCTCGTCGCCCGTGACCCAGGCGCGGTCCAGCGGCTCGCCGCCGAGCGACACGGACTGCGTGTAGTGCGCGTCGGGCGCGACGCCGTCGGCCGTGAGGTGCAGCGCGTCGCGACCGAAGACCTCCGGGTCGAGCGTGATCGTCACGTCGTCGAACAGCGGGGTCGTGAGGCCCCAGAGGTCGGTGCCCGGCACGATCGGGTACACGCCGATCGACGACAGCACGTGCCACGCGGACATCGTGCCAAGGTCGTCGTTGCCCGTGACACCGTCCGGGCCGTCGGTGAAGAGCGTCGCCGCGGCGCGCACGACGTCCGTCGTCTTCCACGGCTGACCCGTCCACAGGTAGACGTACGGCGCGTGGAGGTTCGGCTCGTTGTTCGGGTTGTAGGTCTCCCAGCCGTAGTAGTCGTACGTGCCGTTGACCCACACCTCGCTCGCGACGCGCGCGGGGTCGGCGACCAGCTCGTCGTACGCGAAGAACGCGTCCAGGCGGTCGACTGCGGCGTCGGTGCCGCCCATGAGGTCGAACAGGCCGGGGACGTCCTGGGGCACGAGCCACTGGTACTGCACCGCCGTCCCCTCGTGGAACCCGTCGGAGTGCGCGGGGTCCGCATCACCCACGAAGAAGCCGTCGGCGTTGCGCGCCCGGAAGTTGCCCGTGCGCGGGTCGAACACGTTGCGGTATCCCTGGCCGCGGGCGGCGTAGCGGTCGGCGTCCTCGTCGTGGCCGAGGCCGCGGGCCATCGTCGAGAGCATCGCGTCGGCGATGGCGTACTCCATGGTCGCCGAGGCGCCGTGCTGGAGGTCGTAGTCCCCCGGCTTGCTCGAGCGCGCGGGCTCGTGCGGGACGAACCCGTCGCGCAGGTACTCGACGTTCGCCGCGCGCCCGTTGAAGGGCGAGCCCGCGGGCGGGACGCCGTCGGCGTTCTCCCTCAGGACCGCGTACGCCTCCTCCTCGTGGCCCGCGAGCAGGCCCTGGCGCCAAGCGCTGACGAGGAACGGCGTCGCCGGGTCGCCGGTCATGATGTTCGTCTCGACCGTGCCGTACCCCCAGCGCGGGAGCCACCCGCCCTGCTGGCCCTGACGCACGAGGGAGAGCGCCATGTCGGCCGACTCGTCGGGCGCGAGCAGGTACAGGAGCTGCTGCTGGGTGCGGTACGTGTCCCAGAGCGAGTAGTTCTGGTAGTAGGTGAAGTCCGGTTCCGCGGCGTGGACCTCCTGGTCCCAGCCGCGGTACCGCCCGTCGACGTCGGAGCCGACGTTCGGCGCGAGGAAGCTGCGGTAGAGCGAGGAGTAGAAGGTGCGCAGGTCGTCCGGGTCGCCCTGCGCGACCCGCACCAGGCCGAGCCGCTCCTCCCAGGCCGAGCGCGCGGCGTCGTGCACGGCGTCGAACGTGCCGGCCTCCGCCGCGAGGTTCGCCGCGGCGCCGTCGGCGCCCACGTAGCTCATCGCGGTGACGGCCTCGACGTCGAGGTCGCCGCCGGTCGTGTCGAACGTGACGTACGCGCCGCGACGGCCCTCGCCGCCGGCCGCGGCGTCCGAGCCCCCGGTGACGGTCGAGCCGTCCCACGTGCCGTGCGCGACGAAGGGGCGGTCGAAGGTCGTGCGGGTCCAGATCGTCTGCGGCTCGGTGTCCTGGCAGAAGCCGCGGACGGTGATGCGTGTCTCGACCGTGCGGTCGTCGACGACGCGCACGTCGGACTCCGTGACCCGGTTGAGCGCCTGGCCCGCGTTGAGCAGGACGTTGGCCTGCGTCGTCGCGGGGAAGGTGTACCGCTGGACGCCCGTGCGCTCGGTCGCGGTGAGCTCGGCCTCGATCGTGCCGGCTGCCGCCTGGAGACCCACGCGGTAATACCCGGGCGAGGCCTCCTCGTCGTCGTGCGAGAAGCCGAGCGCGTACTGGCCGTAGTCGGTCGAGGTGATCGCGCCCGTCGTCGGCAGGGTCGGGAGGGGACCGCCGAGGCCGCAGCCGACGCCGGAGAGGTGCACGAGCGAGAACCCGCGGACCGACGTGCGGTCGTAGTCGTACCCGACGTTGTGCCCGTTGTCCGGGGAGAGCTGCACCATGCCGAACGGGACGGCGGCGCCCGGGTAGGTGTTGCCGTCGTCCTTGGTCCCGATGAACGGGTTGACGTAGTCGACCAGCGGGCCGTCGACGGCGGCAGCGGCGGCATCGGACCCCGTCGCTGCCTCCGTCCCGGTGGTGGTCGTGGGCGAGGCGAGCCCCGGCGACGCGGACGCGGCCAGCGGGAGCGCGAGGCTCGCCGCGGTGGTCAGGGCGACGACCGCGCCCGCGCGACGCCGACGCGCGCCGCGACGCCGCGGGCGAGAGCGTGACGGTCCGGTACGTCCCGGGAATGGTTCGCGATCGGTGTCGACAGCGCTGTCTGCCCGCATGCGGTGCTCCCCTTGGTCCCACGGCGGCGTGAGGTCGGTGGTCGTCGATGACTCGGAGGCCGGGACCGGCCTCGACGCCGGTCCCGCGCCATACCCTCGCATACCCTGACAGCGCTATCAACCCCCGTGGGTCGATCCACCCGCTCTGCCGAACCCGGGGTCGTTCCCCAGTTCGGCGGCGAACCGGGGAACGACCCCGGATTCGGCACCGCCCGGTCCGCGTCGACCCCGGGACCGGCGCGACCGGGCTGCCGACGACCCCGGCGCTCCGCACCTGACAGACTCGTCCCGTGACCACCACGACCGGCCGCACCCCGGCTCTCCTCGCGCACGTGCCCGCACCGACGGGCAAGGCCCCCGACCCGGACGCGCTCTACGAGGGGTTCACCACGTGGGCGACCGAGCAGGGCCTCGAGCTGTACCCGCACCAGAGCGAGGCGCTCATCGAGCTGGTCACCGGCTCGCACGTCATCCTCTCGACGCCCACCGGCTCGGGGAAGTCGCTCGTCGCGATGGGCGCGCAGTTCGCGGCGCTCGCCGCGCACCGCTCGGGCCGCGGCGGCCGCACGTACTACACCGCGCCGCTCAAGGCGCTCGTCAGCGAGAAGTTCTTCGCGCTCGTCGCGGCGTTCGGGTCCAAGAACGTCGGCATGACGACGGGCGACTCCGCCGTGAACCCCGACGCGCCGATCATCTGCTGCACGGCGGAGATCCTCGCGAACATCGCGCTGCGCCGCGGCGGCGGTGACGGTGTCGCCGCCGGACCTGTCGACGAGGACGCGATCTCCCAGGTCGTCATGGACGAGTTCCACTTCTACGCCGACCCGCAGCGCGGCTGGGCGTGGCAGGTGCCGCTGCTCGAGCTGCCGAACACCCAGTTCCTGCTCATGTCCGCGACGCTCGGCGACACGACCCGGTTCGTCGAGGAGCTCGAGGAGCGCACCGGCCGGCCCGTCGCCGAGGTGACCACGGCCCAGCGGCCGGTCCCGCTGCACTTCAGCTACGTCGTCGAGCCGCTGACCGAGGTCATCGAGGAGCTCGTCAGCACGCGCCGCGCGCCCGTGTACGTCGTGCACTTCACGCAGAAGGACGCGGTCGAGCGCGCGCAGTCGCTGCTGTCCATGAACGTCGCGACGAAGTCCGAGAAGGAGGCGATCGCGGCCGAGCTCGGCGACTTCCGCTTCGGCACCGGGTTCGGCAAGACGCTGAGCAAGTTCCTGCGGCACGGCGTCGGCGTGCACCACGCGGGCATGCTGCCCAAGTACCGGCGCGTCGTCGAGCGCCTCACGCAGGCCGGGCTGCTCAAGGTCGTGTGCGGCACGGACACGCTCGGGGTCGGCATCAACGTGCCCATCCGCACGGTCCTGCTCACGAGCCTCGTGAAGTTCGACGGCGAGCGCATGCGCCACCTCACGGCGCGCGAGTTCCACCAGATCGCGGGGCGCGCCGGCCGCGCCGGGTACGACACCGTGGGCGAGGTGCTCGTCATGGCGCCCGACCACGTCATCGAGAACCGCAAGATGCTCGCCAAGGCCGGCGACGACCCCAAGAAGCTCAAGAAGATCGTCCGCAAGAAGGCGCCGCAGGGCTCGGTCAACTGGACCGACGCGACGTTCGAGCGCCTGCGCGACGCCGAGCCCGAGCCCCTGACCAGCCACTTCACGGTCACGCACGCGATGGTCCTCAACGTCCTCGCGCGCACCGCCCAGCACGGCCGCGGCGGGCACGTCGACGCGTCCGACCCGCGCCGCGACCCGGTCGAGGCCATGCGGCACCTGCTCCTCGCGAACCACGACACCGACACCCAGCGCCGCGAGCACGTGCGCCAGACGTTCCGCATCTACCGCTCGCTGCGGGTCGCGGGGATCGTCGAGCGCGTGCGCGTGCCCGACCCGTCGCGCCCCGCGGGCTACCGCCCGAGCGTGCGCCTCGTCGGCGACCTGCCGCGCGAGTTCGCGCTCAACCAGCCGCTGTCGCCGTTCGCGCTCGCGGCCCTGGACCTGCTCGACGTCGAGGGCGCGACCCACGCGCTCGACGTCGTCTCCGTCATCGAGGCGACGCTCGACGACCCGCGCCAGGTCCTCTACGCCCAGCAGAACGCCGCCAAGGGCGAGGCCGTCGCCGCGATGAAGGCCGAGGGGTACGAGTACGAGGAGCGCATGGCGCTGCTCGAGGAGATCACCTGGCCCCAGCCGCTCGAGGAGCTGCTGGCGCCCGCGTTCGCCATGTACAAGCGGTCCAACCCGTGGGTCGCGGACGCCGAGCTCTCCCCCAAGTCCGTGGTCCGCGACATGGTCGAGCGCGCCATGACGTTCGCGGAGTTCGTGTCCGTCTACGGGCTCGAGCGCACCGAGGGCGTCGTGCTGCGCTACCTCGCGGACGCCTACCGCGCCCTGCGCCAGGTGGTCCCCGAGGAGCACCGCACCGAGGAGGTCCAGGAGATCGTCGAGTGGCTCGGCGAGCTGGTGCGCGGCGTCGACTCGTCGCTGCTCGACGAGTGGGAGCGCCTCGCCCACCCGGTCGACGACGACGCGGACACCGAGGTGGGCGACGGCCCGCTCTCCGGGGCGGGCGCCGAGGCGCCGACCCGGCCGGTCACGGGCAACCCGCGCTCGTTCCGGCGCCTCGTGCGCAACGCGCTGTTCCGCCGCGTCGAGCTCGCGTCCCGCGAGGACTACCGCGCGCTCGGCGCGCTCGACGGCGGCGCGGGCTGGGACGCGGACGCGTGGGGCGACGCGCTCGACCCGCTCTTCGAGGACCAGGGCGACGACGCGATCGGCATCGGGCCCGGGGCCCGCTCCGCGGCGCTGTTCCGCGTCGTCGAGGCGGGCGCCGAGCTGCCGGCCGGCCACGAGGGCCCGACGGCGGAGCACGCCCCGGGCGGCGTCGTCCCCGCGGGCACGTGGCTCGTGCGGCAGGTGCTCGACGACCCGGCGGGCGACCACGACTGGGCGATCACGGCGAGCGTCGACCTCGCGGCGAGCGACGAGGCGGGCGAGCCGGTCGTGACCGTGCTGGCCGTCGGGCCGCTGTAGACCGGTGCCGCGACGAGCGCCGCGGCCGGGCGGCACGGGGTCGGGTACCACCACCAGCCGGGCGTCGCGGGCCGGGTGCACCGGCCGCGCGCCGCGGGTCGGGGCGCCGCCGGGCCCGGCCGCTCAGTCGACGGGGAGCAGCCCGCGCTCGGCGAAGACCTGCTTGGCCACGGCCGTCGCGTTGAGCGCCCGCGGGAACCCGCAGTAGACGGCGGCCTGCAGGAGCGCCTCGACGATCTCCTGCGGCGTCAGCCCGACGTCGAGCGTGGTGCGGACGTGGATCTCGAGCTGCGGCTCGCAGCCGCCGAGGGCGCTGAGCATCCCGAGGGTGACGAGCTGCCGGTCGCGCGGCTCCAGGTGCGGCCGCGCGTAGATCTCGCCGTACGCCCAGGCCGAGATCTGGTGCTCGAGCTCGGGCGAGACGCCCGCGAGCGCCTCGGCGATCGCGGCGGGCGCCGTCTCGTTGACGGCTCCGAACACCGCCTGCCCGTGCTCGTAGCGCTCCGCGCGCGTGGTCGGTCGGTCGGTCGTGGAGTTCCCCTGCGTCACGCCGAGCAGCGTAGGGGACGGGACGTGACCTGCGCCGACGGTCTCACCCCCGGCGAGCGGTGCGGTCAGACGGCCTCGCGCCGCCGGTCGAACCGCTCCGGCAGGTGGACGAACCCCGCGGCGACGTACGTGGCGACGCCCCCGACGTTGGACGCCGGCGTCGCGACGAGCGCGCTCGACGCGCCCAGCGCGCGGAGCGCCGCCAGGCCGGCGAGGGTGACTGCCCGGCCCAGGCCCCGACGACGATGATCGGCGTGCACGCCCATCGGCTCGATCAGCCCGGGACGCCCCGGGCCGGCGGACCACACCGCGATCACCGCTGCCGCGGGCTCGTGACCGGCGCGGGCCGGGTCGTCGGGGACCGCCGCGCCGTCGTGCACGAGGAGACACCGCGCGTCGGCGTACGGGAGCCCGGTCGCCAGGGCGTGCCAGCGCTCCGGCGCGGCCCGCGTCCCGCCGAACGACGAGCGCAGCGCCTCGGCCCACGCGGCGGCCTCCGACGGCCCGACCTCGCGCGCCCGGACCCCCGAGTCCTCCACCGGCGTGGCCAGGTCGCGGCGCAGGAGCGCCCACCGCTCGTCGACGCGCCAGCCCGCCGCGGCCAGGTGCTCGTCCACGAGGGCACCTACCGGTGCCTCGACCGACGCTCCGCCCGGCCCCAGCACGCCCCGCTCGGGTCGGGCGGCGTCGTCGGCGAGGCGGCGCGCGAGCTCGTCGTCGCGCTGCAGGTCCGGCGCGATCCCCAGGCGGAGCAGGTCGAGGCCGTCGAGCAGCCCGACGGCGACCACCCGTCCCTCGCGGCGCCACGTCCGCAGCGCGGCGGCGGTCGCCGGAGCGCCGAACCGCCAGTACCAGCCCACGTCGCCGGGATGGAGCTGCAGCGGCGCGGCGTCGTCCTGCCACGAGCGGAGCACGTCGACGACCTCGCCCAGCTCGTCGACCCCGGGGGTGCGCGTCTCGATCGTCACAGGTCGATCAGACACCACGACGCGGGCGCCGGTCGCACCCTTTTCGCCGGGCCGCGCCGCCTCACCCGTCCGCGGGACGCAGGTCGAGGCGCATGACCCGGCGTCGCGTCGTCGGGCGCGCCACCTCCACCAGACCCGCCGCACGGAACGCCTGGACGCTGCCGACCGAGTTCTCCCCCCAGGTGATCGGTGCGCCGGCCGGGTCGAGGATCGGGTACCCCTCGACCGCCGTCGCGCCGTGCTCGCGCGCGTACCCGACGGCGGCCCGCGCGAGGTCGTACGTCAGCCCCAGCCCGCGGAAGCCCGCGCGCACCACGAAGCACGCGACGGCCCACACGCCCGCGTCGTCCTTGTCCTGCGCGTCGCCCGCCGCACGCCCCGACCACGGGACCGGGCTCCCCCGCAGGCGCCGGTAGGTCGGGCGCGGTCCGACCGCGACCCAGCCCGCGGGCTCGCCGTCGAGGAACGCGACGAGGCCGCTCGTGGTCGGCGCTCCCGGGTCGTCGCAGCTCGTCTGCTCGTGCAGGAGCCGGGCCCGCTCCTCGGGCGGCGTCCGGTACCAGACGCGGTCGCCGAGCACCTGGCGCTGGCACCAGCACGTCGCGGGATAGCCGCGCTCGCCGAACACGGTCGCGAGCTCGTCCCACGTCACCGTGCTGGCCGGGCGCACGACGACGGCCCCGGTCGCCCCGGGGAGCGTCGTGCCGCGCGTCGCCACGTCCCGACGCTACGCCGACGCCGCGCTCCCCGCTCCCGGTCGCGGCGCGCGCGCAGGCCCCTACGGTGAACCCATGAGCGACGCACCGCGCACGGGCCGGCACCCCGGCGAGCCCCACCACCCGGAGAGCACCGGGTCACGCCTCAACCGGCTGCGCGCCGGGGTCCTGGGCGCGAACGACGGCATCGTGTCGACGGCGGGCGTCGTCGTCGGCGTCGCGGCGACGAGCACGTCGATCCCCGTCATCGCGACGGCGGGCGGGGCGGCGCTCCTCGCGGGAGCGCTGTCCATGGCGGCGGGCGAGTACGTCTCCGTGAGCACGCAGCGCGACACCGAGAAGGCCCTGCTCGCGACCGAGCGCCGCGAGCTCGCCGAGATGCCGGACGCCGAGCTCGCGGAGCTCGCGGGGATCTACGAGGCGAAAGGGCTCACACCCGACCTCGCGCGCCAGGTCGCGGTCCAGCTCACCGAGCGCGACCCGCTCGCCGCGCACGCCGACGCCGAGCTGCACATCGACCCCGACGAGCTCACCAGCCCGTGGGAGGCCGCGGTCGCGTCCATCGTGTCGTTCACGGTGGGCGGCCTGCTGCCGCTCGCGGCGATCCTCCTCGCCCCGGCGACCATCCGCATCCCGCTCACGTTCGTCGCCGTCGTGCTCGCGCTCGTGCTCACGGGCTGGGGCTCCGCGCGCCTCGGGAACGCGCCGACCCGGCGCGCGACGGTCCGGACCGTCGTCGGCGGCGCGGTCGCGATGGGCGTGACCTACGCGATCGGGTCGCTGCTCGACGTCAACGTGTAGCGCGGCGCTGCGGCAGAATCGGCCCGTGGCCAAGAAGTCGAAGTCGTCCGCGCACGCCGGCACGCCCGCGGTCGCGCTCCTCGAGCGCGAGGGCGTCGCCCACACGCTGCACCCGTACGAGCACGACCCGTCGAGCGACCTGTCCTACGGGCTCGAGGCGGCCTCGGCGATCGGGGTGCCCGCGGAGCAGGTGTTCAAGACCCTGCTCGCGGTCGTCGACGGCGCCGCGCTCGTCGTGGGGATCGTGCCCGTCGACCGTCAGCTCGACCTCAAGGCCCTCGCCAAGGCGGCGGGCGGCAAGAAGGCGAGCATGGCCGAGCCCGCCGCGGCCGAGCGCGCGACGGGCTACGTCGTCGGCGGCATCTCGCCCCTGGGCCAGAAGCAGCGCCACCGCACGTTCCTCGACGACACCGCGCTCGCGTTCGACGCCGTCTACGTCTCGGGTGGCCGCCGCGGTCTCGACGTCGGCCTCGCGCCGTCGGACCTCCTGCGCCTCACGGCGGGCACCACGGCCCCGATCGCGAGGTAGAGCCCCCGTCGGCCGAGGTAGAGGCCTGGTCTGCCGAGGTAGAGGCCTGGTCTGCCGAGGTAGAGGCCTGGTCATGACCAGGCCTCTACCTCGCGGTACCGGGGGCTCTACCTCGCGGTCCGTCAGCGCTGGTAGGCGGTGTACGGGGCGTCGGTCGGGACGATGTCCTTGCCGAGCGGCAGGAGCGAGACGGGGATCATCTTGAGGTTCGCGATCCCGAGCGGGATGCCGATGATCGACACGAACAGCGGGATCGCGGTGACGACGTGACCGATCGCGAGCCAGATCCCGGCCACGACCACCCAGATGACGTTGCCGATCGTCGACCACGCGCCCGCGGTCGGCTTGTCCACGACCGTGCGGCCGAACGGCCACAGCGCGTACCCGGCGATGCGGAACGACGCGATGCCGAACGGGATCGTCACGATGAGGATGCAGCAGATGATGCCCGCCAGGACGTAGCCCAGGGCGAGCCACAGCCCGGCGAACACGAGCCAGATGATGTTGAGCAGTGTCTTCACGGCACCGTCCTTTCGCGCACCATTCTCGCCGATCAGGGCGCCGGTGCGGATCCGGGACCACCCTGAGACGACCCGGGTCTCGGGCGACCCGCCCGGCCTAGACTGACCGCATGCCCCTCCCCGACCCGTCGTCCGTGCTGCCCGCGCAGATCGCGCAGAACCTCGCCCGGGTGCGGAGCAGGGTCGACGACGCCGCCCGCGCGGCCGGGCGTGCGCCGTCGGACGTGCGGCTGCTCGTGGCGACCAAGACGCAGCCGGCGGACGCCGTGCGCGCGGTCGTCGAGGCCGGCGCGGACCTGATCGGCGAGAACCGCGTCCAGGAGCTCGTCGCGAAGGCCCCCGACCTCGCCGACCTCGTGGCCGCGGGGCGTGTCGAGGTCCACATGATCGGCCACCTGCAGCGCAACAAGGTCAACCAGCTGCTCGCGACCGCCACGGGCGTCGAGAGCGTGGACTCCCTCGCGCTCGCCGAGGCGCTCGCGGCGCGCTGTGCGCGCGACGGCCGCGTGCTCGACGTCCTGGTCCAGGTCAACGTCTCCGGCGAGGAGTCCAAGTCGGGCGTCCGGCCCGACGACGCCCCCGCCCTCGCGACCGCCGTCGCGGCGCTCGACGGGCTGCGCCTGCGAGGCTTCATGACGATCGGCGCGAAGGCCCCGGACGAGACGCTGGTGCGCGCGGGTTTCGCGCGCCTGCGCGAGGTGCGCGACGCCGTCGCGCGCTCGGGCGCCCCGGGCACCGCGGAGGCGCGCGAACTCTCGATGGGCATGAGCGGCGACCTCGAGCTCGCCGTCGCGGAAGGCGCGACGATCGTCCGCGTCGGCACCGCCGTCTTCGGCCCGCGACCCACGCCGAGATAGAGCTCGCGGTCGCGACGTAGAAGCCCGGGAGCTCTACCTCGCGACCGGCAGCTCTACCTCGCGGGTGACGGCGTCACGGGACGCGCGCGGTCCACTCCGGCGTCGAGAACTTCGTCCGCACGAGCTCCTGGGCGCGCTCGCGCTCCTCGGGCGTGACCTTGCCCTCGACCGTCCGGTAGCGCGACCGGAAGTGCCGCTTGAACGCCTCGATGACGTCCTCGCGCGCCATGCCCGTCTGCGAGCGCACCGGGTCGACGCGCTTGTTCGCGCTCGTCGTGCCCTTGTCGGAGAGCTTCTCGCGGCCGATGCGCAGCACCTCGGTCATCTTGTCGGCGTCGATGTCGTACGCCATCGTCACGTGGTGGAGCACCGCTCCCCCGCGCAGGCGCTTCTGCGCCGCGCCCGCGATCTTGCCTGCGGGCGAGGCGATGTCGTTGAGCGGCTTGTACGTCGCCTCGACACCGACGTCCGCGAGCGCGCCGAGCACCCAGTCGTCGAGGAACGCGTAGGAGCGCTCGAAGCTCAGGCCCTCGACGAGCGACCCGGGCACGTAGAGCGAGTAGGTGATGGTGTTCCCCGGCTCGACGAACATCGCGCCCCCGCCGGAGATGCGGCGCACGACCGTCACGCCGTGGCGCTCGGCGCCCTCCGGGTCCACCTCGTTGCGCAGCGACTGGAACGACCCGATGATCACCGCGGGCGACGCCCACTCCCAGATCCGCAGCGTCGGGCCGCGGCGGCCGGCGTCGAGCTCCTCGGTGAGCACCTGGTCGAGCGCGAGGTGCATCGCCGGCTCCTCCGGGCCCTCGTGCACGATCTCGAAGGTGTGGTCGCCCCAGCCCGTCGCGTGCCCGAGGGCTCGCCGGACGGCGATGGCGACCGCCTCCGGCGAGAAGCCGATCATCGTGACGTCCTCGCCGAGAGCGCCCTGGACGGCGCTCGCGAGCTGCGCGACCGTCGCCGTCTCCGGCATGCCCGTGAGCGCGCCGTCGATGTCCTCGAGCGCGTCGTCCGGCTCGAGGAAGAAGTCGCCGCTCACCGCGACGCGGGCGAGCCGCCCGGCCTCCACCTCGACGTCGACCGCCACGAGCTTGCCACCGGGAACCTTGTACTCACCACGCACCCGTCCACCCTAAGCCCGCGGGGCCCCGGCTCGACGGGAGACGTCGGTCACGGGGGTCCGGTGACGGCTCAGCGCGGGTCGACGCCCGCGTGGACCAGCCCGTAGATCGCGGAGTCGGTCAGCGCCTCCCAGGCGGCCTCGATGAGGTTCGGCCCGACGCCGACCGTCGACCACGAGGTCGAGCCGTCGGTCGTCTCGATGAGGACGCGCGTGATCGCGTCGGTCCCCTGCTCGGTGTCGAGGATGCGGACCTTGAAGTCGATGAGCTCGAACACGTCGATCTCGGGGTAGACGCGGCCGAGCGCGAGCCGGAGCGCGTGGTCGAGCGCGTTGACGGGCCCGTTCCCCTCGCCGGTCGTGACGATGCGCTCGCCCCCGGCGTGGAGCTTGACGGTCGCCTCCGCCGTGGCCTCGGTGCCGCGCGACCCGGCCCGCTCGACGATCGTGCGCCAGCTCTCGACGCGGAAGTACGGGGGGCGCTCGCCCGTGATCTCCTCGCGGAGCAGCAGCTCGAACGACGCGTCCGCGGCCTCGTAGGTGTAGCCGTTCGCCTCGTCGTCCTTCACGCGGTTGGTCACGCGCGTGAGGAGCTCGCCCTGGCCCGACAGGTCGAAGCCGAGCTCGCGGCCCTTGAGCTCGATCGACGCGCGACCGGCCATGTCGGAGACGAGCATGCGGATGTCGTTGCCGACCGCCGTCGGGTCGATGTGCTGGTAGAGGTCCGGGTCGACCTTGATCGCGCTCGCGTGCAGCCCCGCCTTGTGCGCGAACGCGCTCGCGCCGACGTACGGCTGGCGCGCGTACGGGGAGATGTTGGTGATCTCGCTGATCGCGTGCGAGATGCGCGTGGACTCCTCGAGCCCCTCTCCGGTCAGGGTCCGCAGCCCGTGCTTGAGCTCGAGGTTCGCGACGACCGTCAGCAGGTCGACGTTGCCCGTGCGCTCCCCGTACCCGTTGACCGTCCCCTGGACGTGGGCCGCGCCAGCCTCGACGGCCGCGAGCGTGTTCGCGACGGCGCACCCCGAGTCGTTGTGCGCGTGCATGCCGAGCAGCGCGTCGCCCGGGAGCGCGTCGCGCCCGTGCGGGAGCCCGACGGCGTCGCGCAGCTCCTCGACGATCTCGACGACCCAGGTCGGCAGCATCCCGCCGTTGGTGTCGCACAGGGCGACGACCTCGGCCCCGGCCTCGAACGCGGCCTGCACGGCGGAGCGCGTGAACGCCGGGTCGTGCCGGTAGCCGTCGAAGAAGTGCTCCGCGTCGACGACGACCCGCCGGCCCTCGCCCACGAGGAACGACACCGTGTCGGTGATCATGGCGAGCCCCTCCTCGGGCGTCGTGCGCAGCGCACGCTCGACGTGCCGCACGTCCGACTTGGCGACGAGCGTCACGACGGGCGCCTCGGAGTCGACGAGCGCCCGGACCTGCGGGTCGTCCCACGCGCGCAGCCCGGCCTTGCGGGTCGAGCCGAACGCCGCGAGCACGGCGTGGCGCAGGTCGAGCTCCTTGGCCGCGCGGCGGAAGAACTCCGTGTCCTTGGGCACCGCGCCCGGCCAGCCGCCCTCGATGAACCCGACGCCGAGCTCGTCGAGCAGCGGGGCGATGGCGAGCTTGTCGGCGACGGAGAGGTTCATGCCCTCCTGCTGCGCGCCGTCGCGCAGGGTCGTGTCGTAGACGTGGAAGACCCGGGACTCGCGGGGGCCGGTCACGGGGGTCGTCGCCGAGGTCATGGTGCCTCTTCCTGCCGTTCGTCGTGTCGCGGACGCCGCAGCGCCCGCCCCTCTGGTCCGTCTCCCAGGACGCCGGGCGGGGCCCTCGTGAGGCGGGAGGCCCGGCATCCGTGCCGCCGGGCGGGGGTGGCGCCCAGCAACAAAAAAACCCCCCGAGGGTGCGGGAGGTCTGCGCGTCCGGTGAGTGCTACCGGGCGCGCTACTCGATAATGAGCTGGGAGACGAGGTGTGTCACAGGGCACATGGTGCCACAGGTTCGGCGAGGATGGACACGAGCGTCCATCCACCGAGCCGCCCACCGCCCTCTGGCGCGGCGGCGACCGACCGAGGAGTGACGATGAGCGACCCGACGCCGGGCGGCTACGACCCGCAGAACCCCCCGACGCGCCGGTACGGGCAGCCCCCCGTGCCGCAGCACGCCCAGCCCCCCGCGATCCCCCCGACGGACCCGCAGGCCGGCTTCCCCGAGCAGAGGCCGCCCGTCAATCCCGCGGACCCGCGCCTCGCGGTCGAGGCGGGCCGGTTCTGGGCGGGCGCCGCGGCGACGGCGCTCGTCGCCGCGCTCATCGGGCTGCTCGGCGTGATCATCTTCGAGCGCATCTTCGCGATCACGCTCGTGCCGCCGCCCGACCTGTTCGGCACGGGGTCGCGCCAGGCCGCGTGGGCGATCGACGGGGCGATCCTCGCCGTCCTCGCGGCGGGCGTCCTGCACCTGCTCATCCTCAGCACGCCGCGCCCGCGCGCGTTCTTCGGCTGGATCATGGCGCTCGTCATCGTCGTGATCGCGGTGCTCCCGTTCGCCTGGTCGAGCGACGTCACGGCGGCGGCCCTGTCCGGGCTCATCAACCTGCTGATCGGCATCGCGGTCTGGTCGCTGCTCGCGGGAGTCGCCGGGCGCACCATCGTCGTGCGGCCGGCGACCGCCGTCTGATTCACCGGTCGTCGCGCGTCCCACGCGCCGACCGACACGCACGACGACGGGGTGCCCCTCTCGCGGGAGGGGCACCCCGTCGTCGTGCCGGGTGCGGACGGGCCGCCGGCCTCAGGCGAGGCGGCGCAGCCAGCCGTGGCGGTCGGCCGCGCGCCCGGTCTGGATGTCGGTGAGCTCGGCGCGGATCGCCATGGTGAGCGACCCCGCCTCGCCGCCGCCGATGGTGTGGTCGAAGTCGGACCCCGCGAGGCGCCCGATGGGGGTGATGACGGCGGCCGTGCCGCACGCGAACACCTCGGTCACGGAGCCGTCCTGAATCCCGGCGAGGACGTCGGTGAGCGGGATGCGGCGCTCGACCACGTCGTGCCCGCGGTCGGTGAGGAGGCGGATGATCGACGAGCGCGTCACGCCCTCGAGGATCGAGCCGCTGAGCTCGGGGGTCTCGACCGAGCCGTCCGCCTTGACGACGAACACGTTCATGCCACCGAGCTCCTCGAGGAACGTCCGCGTGCCGGAGTCGAGGAAGCACACCTGCTCGCACCCGTGCTGCTGCGCGACCACCTGCGGGAGCAGGCTGGAGGCGTAGTTGCCGCCGCACTTCGCGTCACCGGTGCCCCCGGCGCCCGCGCGGCTGTACTCGCGGTCGACCCAGATGGACACGGGCTTCACGCCGCCCGAGAAGTAGGGCCCCACCGGGGAGGCGATCACCAGGTACTCGGCCTCGAGCGACGGACGCACGCCGAGGAACGCCTCCGACGCGTACATGAACGGGCGCAGGTAGAGGCTCGCCTCGTCGCCGCTGGGCACCCAGTCGACGTCCGTGCGCACGAGCGCCGTGATCGACCCGACGAAGTCGTCGACGGACAGGGCCGGGAGCGCGAGGCGGTGGGCCGAGCGGGCGAAGCGCGCCGCGTTCGCCTCGGGGCGGAACGTCCACACCGACCCGTCGGCGTGGCGGTACGCCTTCATGCCCTCGAAGATCTCCTGCGCGTAGTGCAGGACGGCGGTCGCCGGGTCCAGCAGGAGGGGGCCGTACTTCTCGATGCGGCGGTCGACCCACCCGTCCGTCGAGTTCCAGCTGATCCGCGCCATGTGGTCCGTGAAGACCGTGCCGAACTTCGGGGCCGCGATCGCGGCCTCGCGCTCGGCGGGCGGCGTCGGGGCGTCCGTCGGGCGGACGTCGAACAGGGCGATGAGGTCTTCCTCCGAGGAGGACGGCTGGTGCTGCGCTGCGAGGGTGCTCATCATGAGGCCTTTCACCTGGCGACCCGGGTGGTCTCCGCCTAGTTTTCCACGACCGCACGGCTCGTGCGGCGATCCGCGCGAGGGTACGACGACGGCAGGCGTCACCGGGTCAGAACGGGAGGGATCCGGTCCTGGGGCGATGACGACCGAGGTGCGGGGACTGCGGGCGAACCGGTGCCCGGGTCCGTGCGGGACCCGGGCGGCGTGTCAGCCGGCGACGCGAGCGGCGAGCTCGCGGCCCACCTCGGCCGTCGAGCGTACTCGGCTCCCCCGCTCGGCGAGGTCGGCCGCGACGGCCGCCTCGACGCGCTTCGCCTCGTCGCCGAGGCCCAGGTGGTCGAGGAGCAGCGCGACCGACAGCACCGTGGCGGTCGGGTCGGCCTTGCCCTGCCCGGCGATGTCCGGCGCCGAGCCGTGCACGGGCTCGAACATCGACGGCGCCGTGCGGTCGGGGTTGATGTTCGCGGACGCGGCGAGGCCGATCCCGCCCGTGATCGCGGCGGCCTGGTCCGTGAGGATGTCCCCGAACAGGTTGTCCGTGACGATGACGTCGAACCGCGACGGCTTCGTCGTGAGGAAGATGGTCGCCGCGTCGACGTGCAGGTAGTCCGTCGTGACGTCGGGGAACTCGGCGTTGACGGCCTCGACCGTCCGGCGCCACAGGTGGCCCGCGTGCACGAGGACGTTGTGCTTGTGCACGAGCGTGAGGTGCTTGCGCGGGCGCGCCTGGGCACGGGCGAACGCGTCGCGCACGACGCGCTCGACGCCGAACGCCGTGTTGAGGGAGACCTCGGTCGCGATCTCGTGGGGCGTGCCGGTGCGCAGCGAGCCGCCGTTGCCGACGTACGGGCCCTCGGTGCCCTCGCGCACCACGACGAAGTCGATCTCGCCCGGGTCGGCGAGGGGCGAGGTGACGCCCGGGTACAGCTTGCCCGGGCGCAGGTTCACGTAGTGGTCGAGCGCGAAGCGGAGCTTGAGCAGCAGGCCGCGCTCAAGCACGCCCGACGGGACGCTGGGGTCGCCGATCGCGCCCAGGAGGATCGCGTCGTGGCCGCGGATCGCGTCGAGGTCCGCGTCGGTGAGCGTCTCCCCCGTCGCGTGCCAGCGGCGCGCACCCAGGTCGAACGGCGTCGTGGAGACCTTCACGTCCGAGCCGGACACGGCGGCCTCGAGCACGGCGAGGCCCTGCTCGACGACCTCGGTACCGATGCCGTCCCCGGCCACGACTGCCAGATCAATGGTGCGCGTCATGCCGTGAGCCTACGCCGCCGCGCCACCCCTCGGGACGACGGTCTCACGTCTCGGACTGCGCTCGAGTTGCGCGACGGGGCGAGACAGGGCACTATTAGGAAACTTTCCTAAAGCCCGCCCGAAGGAACGCCATGACCGCGCCCACCTCGTCGAGGATCCCCGGCACGCCGGGGCTGCTCCGCACGATCAACGATCGCGCGGCGCTCGAGCTCCTGCTCGACGCCGGGCCGCTCACCCGGTCCCAGATCGGCGACAGCACGGGCGTGTCCCGACCGACGGCCTCGCAGATCGTCGCACGGCTCGAGCAGTCCGGACTCATCGAGCCCACCGGCTCCGTGCAGGGGGCACGCGGGCCGCAGGCGACACAGTACGCCGCACGCACCGACGTCCTCGTCGGGCTCGCGCTCGACGTCGTGCCCGACGGCGTGCGGGCGAGCGTCGTCGACGCGCTCGGCCGGACGCTCGGCGAGACCACCGTCGCCGCGGGCCCGGACCGCGCCGCCGCGACCGACGTCCGCACGGCGCGCGACGAGGCCTGCGCGGACGCGGGCATCCCGGTCGCGCGCGTGGCGACCGCCGTCGTCGGCGTCCAGGCGGCCGTCGCCCCGCGCACGGGCGACATCGCCCTCGTCGGCGAGCTGCCCGGCTGGCCGCGCCAGGGGCTCCGGGGGCATCTCGAGGACGCCCTCGGCATCGACGTGCGCGTCGAGAACGACGTGAACCTCGCCGCGATCGCCGAGCGCGACGCGGGTCGCGACGAGCAGAGCTTCGCCCTGCTGTGGCTCGGCGAGGGCATCGGCATGGGGGCGTGGCTCGAGGGCCGCGTCCACCACGGCACCTCGGGCGGCGCCGGCGAGATCGGCTACCTCCCCGTCCCCGCCACCGGGATCGACGACTCCGTCAACGTGCAGGACCTCGTCGGGGGCCTGCGGCTCGTCGAGCTCTGCGCCCGGGCGGGCGTCCCCGGGGTCACGGAGTCCACCCCCTACGCCGCGGCCGTCGCCGCGATCCGCGAGCACGGCGACACGGCCGCCGTCCGCGCGCTCGTGCAGGATCTCGCCCGTCGCGTCGCGATCGTGCTCCAGCCCGTCGTGGCGATCCTCGAGCCCGACGCCGTCGTGCTCGGCGGGCCGACGGGGGTCGCGTGCGGCGCGGGGCTCGCCGAGGCCACCGCCACCGCTCTCCGCGGCACCGACCAGCGGACGGGAGCGGTCGTCGCGACCGCCGTGCCCGAGCTCGCGGTCCTGCGCGGGGCGCGCTCCGTCGTCGCGCAGGACGTGCGCACGCTCCTGCTCGCCGCAGCGGGCCGACCGGACCACCCGGTCGGCCCGTCATCGATCCCGGGGTAGTCCTCTTCACCTGCCCCGCGAGCGGTGGCCGGCCGACCGTGGCACGGCCGGCCACCGCTCATCCCGCCTCAGCGCGGGTAGCGCAGCTCGAACCGCTCGCACACGAGCGGCATGTCGGGAGCGAACTCTCGCTCCAGCACGCGCCGGAAGTACGTCTCGTGACCGTCGCGCCACGACTCGAGGGAGCCGTCGTCCTCCCCCTCCGCCAGGGCGAAGTCCGCGTCGACGTCCTCGAACGCGACGATCTCGACCGACGTCGTCCGGACGAGCGCCCGCGGGTGCCCGGCACCGTCGAGCAGGATCGACAGCTCGCCGACGCGCGGGACGGGCTCCCCCGAGTCCTCGTACTCCCACAGCGCGGACGACGTCGCGGTCTTCTCCCCGCTCAGCACCGCCGCGAGCAGGTCGTCGGCCAGCGCGGGGTTGTCGCCGAACGACCACGCGGGCGGCGGCACCGTCTCGGAGACCGTGGTGCCGGTGACCACGCCCACCCGCGCCATCCCGGCGCTCGGCCGTGCCAGCTCCCAGAACGCGAGGATCTCCGCCGCCCTCTCGTCCACCACCACGTCGTCCGTCACCGGTTCCCCCTCGTGCGCCTGTCGGGTCATGCCCCCTATCGTGGCGTACCGAGGGTCGATGTGCCCGATCTCTCGCGGTTCGTCCCGCTCGTGTCGCACCGAGCGACGGCCCCGGCCACCGCCGCGACGACGGCCGACGAGGGACGCAGCACGACACCCATTCCCACGACCTGGGCGAGGCCCTCCTCGGTCGTGCCGGAGACGGCGTCGGGCACGACGACGGCCCGCAGATCCCGCTCGCTCGCGTCGGTGAGCGTCGCGCGCGGGCAGTTCGGGAAGTTGCAGCCCGCCACGACGACGGTGTCGACGCCGCGCTCACGCAGGAGACCCTCGAGCGGGGTGCGGTGGAACGCGCTCCACCGAGGCTTCCACACGACGATCTCGCCAGGCCCGAGGTCCTGTGGACGCCCGGCGAGCAGCACGTCGGGATCGAGCGGGGGCGCGCCCGCCGGCACGAGCTCGGGAAGGATCGCGGAGCCCGGCGTGCCCGGACGCACCACGGCGGCGCCGTCGCCGATCGCCCGGCGCCGCACCAGGTCCACGTCGTCCCCGTCGTACAGGCGCACGACGTGGACGACAGGCAGGCCCGCCCGCCGGTACGCCTCGACGAGCGAGGTGAGCGCGGGCACGACCTCCCGCGTTCCCGCGACGGGCGTGCTCCCGCCCTCGGCGAAGTCGACCTGCGTGTCGATCACCAGCAGCGCCGACGTCTCCCAGTGCGGAGCCAGGAACGGATCCAGCAGCTCGTCGTGCGCGGCCGGCGGTGCCGTCGTCGTCACGGTGCCTCCTTGGTCGGCACGGTCGCGTGCCTGGTTGCCGCGAGGACGGGCGGGACGATCCCGGTCGCGCCGCGCGAGGGCGGGGTGGCCCGAGAGCCCGAGGCGGAGCCGACGTCGCGCACGACGCCGGCTCCGCCTCGGGCAGGCAGGACGGCCTGCGTCAGCGTGCGGCGCTGCCCTCGGTGTAGTCGGCGTCCTGCTGCTTCCACGCGAACAGCGACCGCAGCTCCTTGCCGACCTTCTCGATCGGGTGCTGCGCGGCCTTCTCGCGGAGCGCCGTGAACTCCGGCGCGCCGGCGTCCTGGTCGTCGATGAAGCGCTTGGCGAACGCGCCGGACTGGATGTCCGCGAGGACGCCCTGCATGTTCTCCTTGACGCGCGGGTCGATGACGCGCGGGCCGGAGACGTAGTCGCCGTACTCGGCGGTGTCGGAGACGGACCAACGCTGCTTGGCGATGCCGCCCTCCCACATGAGGTCCACGATGAGCTTGAGCTCGTGCAGCACCTCGAAGTAGGCGATCTCCGGCTGGTAGCCGGCCTCGGTGAGGGTCTCGAACCCGTACTGGACGAGCTGCGACACGCCACCGCACAGGACGGCCTGCTCGCCGAACAGGTCGGTCTCGGTCTCCTCGGTGAACGTCGTCTTGATGACCCCGGCGCGCGTGCCGCCGATCGCCTTCGCGTACGACAGCGCGACGTCCCACGCCTGGCCCGACGCGTCCTTCTCGACGGCGATGATGTCGGGGATGCCGCGGCCCGCGACGAACTCGCGGCGCACGGTGTGGCCCGGCGCCTTGGGCGCGACGAGGATGACGTCGACGCCGTCGGGGGCCTCGATGTAGCCGAACCGGATGTTGAAGCCGTGCGCGAAGGCGAGCGTCTTGCCGGCGGCGAGGTTCGGCTTGATCTCGTCGTTGTAGATCGAGCGCTGGTGCTGGTCCGGCGCGAGGATCATGATCAGGTCGGCCCACGCCGCGGCGTCGGCGACGGACTTCACCTCGAAGCCCTCGTCCTGGGCCTTGGCGGTCGACTTCGAGCCCTCGCGGAGGGCGACGACGACCTCGACGCCGGAGTCGCGCAGGTTCTGGGCGTGCGCGTGGCCCTGGCTCCCGTAGCCGACGATCGCGACCTTCTTGGCCTGGATGATGGACAGGTCGGCGTCGTCGTCGTAGAACAGCTCAGCCACGATGGATCTCCTCGGTTCTTCGTTGCGGTGCAGGGGTCTGTTGCGATGTCTCGCGGTGGAACGACGATCGGTGCGCACCGACGCCCGTGCGGGTCTTGGTGCGAGGGTAGGCGATCGTCAGGCGGAGCGGACCACGCGTTCCAGCGCGCGGTCGGTGATCGAGCGGGAGCCGCGCCCGACGGCGACGGTCCCCGACTTCACGATCTCGCGCACGCCGTACGGCTCGAGCGCGCCGAGCAGGGCGTTCAGCTTCTCGCCGGTGCCCGTCGCCTCGATGGTCACGGCGTCGGGCACGACGTCGACGACCTTCGCGCGGAACAGGTTGACGACCTCGAGCACGCCCGTGCGGTTCGCGCCGTCGGCGCGGACCTTGACGAGCAGGAGCTCGCGCTGCACGGACGCGGCCGCGTCGAGCTCGACGATCTTGATGACGTTGACCAGCTTGTTGAGCTGCTTCGTCACCTGCTCGAGCGGGCGCTCCTCGACGTCGACGACGACGGTGATGCGCGAGATCTCCTCGTGCTCGGTCGGGCCGACCGCGAGCGAGTGGATGTTGAAGGCGCGACGGGCGAACAGGCCCGCGACGCGCGTGAGCACGCCGGGCTTGTTCTCGACGAGCACGGAGAGGGTGTGGCGGGACATGGCGGGTCAGTCCTCTCGGTCCCACGCGGGCGAGATGCCCCGCGCGTACTGGATGTCGTCGTTGCTCACGCCGGCGGCGACCATCGGCCACACCATCGCGTCGCGGGAGACGTTGAAGTCGATGACCACGGGGCGGTCGTCGATCTCCATCGCGCGCTTGATCGCGGCGTCGACCTCGCCCATCGACTCGACGCGGATGCCCTCGCACCCGTACGCGTCGGCGAGCTTGACGAAGTCGGGGACGCGCGCCGTGCCGTGCCCGGTGTGCAGGTCGGTGTTGGAGTAGCGCTTGTCGTAGAACAGGGTCTGCCACTGGCGCACCATGCCGAGCGAGGAGTTGTTGATCAGCGCGACCTTGATCGGGATCTCGTTGATCGTGCAGGTGGCGAGCTCCTGGTTGGTCATCTGGAAGCAGCCGTCGCCGTCGATCGCCCACACGGTGGCGTCTGGGCGGCCGACCTTCGCGCCCATCGCCGCGGGGATCGAGAAACCCATGGTGCCGAGGCCGCCGGAGTTGATCCAGGTGCGCGGGTGCTCGTACCGGATGAACTGCGCCGCCCACATCTGGTGCTGGCCGACGCCCGCGACGTAGACCGACTCGGGGCCGGAGATCTCGCCGAGACGCGAGATGACGTGCTGCGGGGCGAGGTGACCGTCGTCGGGCTGGGTGTACCCGAGGGGGTAGGTCTCGCGCCAGTCGTCGATCTGGCGCCACCAGGCCTCGACGTCCGGCTTCCCCTTGGCCTCGTGCTCGCGCTCGAGCTCGGGAAGCAGGTCGGCGATGACCTCCTTGAGGTCGCCGACGATCGGGACGTCCACGTCGCGGTTCTTGCCGATCTCCGCCGGGTCGATGTCCGCGTGCACGACCTGCGCGTGCGGCGCGAAGCTCGAGAGCTTGCCCGTGACGCGGTCGTCGAAGCGCGCGCCGAGGGACACGACGAGGTCGGCCTTCTGCAGCGCCGCCACGGCGGGGACGGTGCCGTGCATGCCGGGCATCCCGAGGTTCTGGGGGTGCGTGTCGGGCACGGCGCCGCGCGCCATGAGCGTCGTGACGACCGGCGCGCCCGACAGGTCGACGAGGCGGCGCAGCTCGGCCGACGCGTTCGCGCGGACCACGCCGCCGCCCACGTAGAGCACCGGGCGCCGGGCCGACGCGAGCAGGCGCGCGGCCTCCTTGATCTGCTTGCTGTGCGGCTTCGTCACCGGGTGGTAGCCCGGGAGCTGTACGTCCTGGGGCCACGAGAACGTCGTGCGCGACTGCATCGCCGACTTCGCGATGTCCACGAGCACCGGGCCGGGACGGCCCGTCGAGGCGATGTGGAACGCCTCCGCGATGGTGCGCGGGATGTCGTCGGGGTCGGTGACGAGGAAGTTGTGCTTGGTGATCGGCAGCGTGATGCCGACGATGTCCGCCTCCTGGAAGGCGTCCGTGCCGATCGCCCCCGCGGCGACCTGGCCGGTGATCGCGACGAGCGGGATCGAGTCCATGTTCGCGTCGGCGATGGGGGTGACGAGGTTGGTCGCGCCCGGGCCCGAGGTCGCCATCGTGACGCCGACCTTCCCGGTCGCGTGGGCGTAGCCCTGCGCGGCGTGGCCGCCGCCCTGCTCGTGGCGGACGAGGATGTGGCGCAGCCGCTGGGAGTCCATGAGCGGGTCGTACGTCGGGAGGATCGCGCCACCCGGGATGCCGAAGACGACCTCGGCGCCGACCTCCTCGAGGGAGCGGACGATCGACTGCGCGCCGGTCATCTCCTCACCGGTCGAGGTGCCCTGCGTGCTGCCGGCCGGGCGAGCCGTGGCAGCGCGCCGGACGTCGCCGCGCGGGGCGACCGACGCGGGTGTCGGGGCGGGCTTCGGCGCCGGCGCCGCGGGCGTCGGGGCCCCCGGTCGCGGAGGTGCCGGGGTGGGACCCTGGGCCATGGTGTCTCCTGCGTGTCGTGGCCTCGGCCCGGCGGGCGCCCCGTGGGGCGCTCCGCCGGGAACCGGAGCCGACCGTGGTGGTGCGGTCGTGCTGGTCGCGGTGTGCGGGTGCCGGTCCTCGCGGGTCTCGCGGGTGCGGCGCTCGCGGTGGCCTGGTGAGCCTGCCGCGGTCTGTCTGCCGTGCTGATGGCGTTGTGGTGGCAACAAAAAACCCCTCGGACCCGGGATGCCGGGCTGGACGAGGGGTGAGCGCGCTGACGAAGCCTGGTTGCGTGGCCTCAGCCGGCGCGCTCAGGAAGTACTACAAGGAGGATCGTCTGCACGTCATGGGACTGTACGCCCATGTCTCGGCGATGTCACGTGTCGAGGCGCCCGTCTCACGCACTGGGACGTGCGGCATCCTCGCCCACCCGGCGGAGCACCCGTCCCTCCCACGGCAACAGGTGCCCGACGGCGCCCGGCCGACCCTCGGCGTCGGGCCCGCCCGGGTGCGTGGCCACCAGGGTCGACGCGTCCTCCCAGCCGGCGAGGACGTCGTCCGGCACGTCCTGGGGCTGCCCGCCCACGTTCACGAGGACGAGCAGCTCGTCGCGCACGGCCGCCCCGTCCGCCCGTGTCGTGTCGAGGCCGCGCGTGAACGCGTAGACCGCCTCGTGGTCCGGCAGGAGCATGTGGAAGTCCCCGAGCGCGACGACCGGCTTGTCGCGGCGCAGGGCGACGAGCCGCCGGTAGAAGTGCAGGACCGAGTCCTCGTCGGCCCACGCCGCCTCCGCGTTGATCGCGGTGTGGTTGGGGTTGACCTCGAGCCACGGCGTCCCGGTCGTGAACCCGGCGTTCGCGCTCGCGTCCCACTGCACGGGCGTGCGGGCATGGTCGCGGCTCGCGTGCGCGAGCACGGCGAGCATCTCGCCGTCGGTGCGCAGCCGCGGTCCGCCCGTCCGGCCGGTGAGCTCGCGGAAGTACCCGAGCGACTCGACGTCCTGGTACTGCTCGACGCGCGTGAACGGCGCGTTCGTCATGCCGAGCTCCTCGCCCTGGTAGACGTACGGCGTGCCGCGGTGCAGGTGCAGCAGGAGCGCGAGCGCCTTGGCCGACGCGACGCGGTGCGCGGGTGAGTCGTCGCCGAAGCGCGAGACGACGCGCGGCTGGTCGTGGTTGTCCCAGTAGAGGGCGTTCCAGCCGCGGTCGGCGAGGCCGGCCTGCCACCGGCCGAGCGTCGCCTTGAGGTCGGCGAGCTCCCACCGGACCGGGTCGTAGCGCGTCGCCCCGTGGTCGATGCCCATGTGCTCGAACTGGAACACCATGTCGACCTCGCGACGGTCGGGGTCGGTGTACCGGACGCCGTGCTCGACGGTCACCCCCGGCGTCTCCCCCACCGTGAGGATCTCGCGGCCCTGCGCGAGGTACGGGGCGAACACCTCGCGGTGCATCTCGGCGAGGAACTCGTGCACGCGCGGCCCGTCCGTGTAGTGCGGGCTCCCGTCGCCGTACGTCCCCCAGTGCACCTCGCCGTCGGGCAGCGAGCCGTCCGGGGCGACGTCCTTGGAGATGAGGTTGATGACGTCCATGCGGAACCCGTCGACGCCGCGGTCGAGCCACCTCCGCATCATGGCGTAGACCGCGTGGCGGACCTCCGGGTTCTCCCAGTTGAGGTCCGGCTGCTTGGTGTCGAACAGGTGCAGGTAGTACTCCCCCGAGGCCTCGTCGAACCGCCACGCGCTGCCCCCGAAGAAGGAGCGCCAGTTGGTCGGCTCCGCGCCCGGCGCCCCGGGCTCCATGCCGGCGCGCGCGGGACGCCACCAGTACCAGTCGCGCCGCGGGCTCTCGGCGGACGACCGCGACTGGACGAACCACGGGTGCTCGTCGCTCGTGTGGTTGACGACGAGGTCCATGACGAGCTTCATCCCGCGCGCGTGCAGACCCTCGATGAGGGCGTCGAGGTCCGCGAGCGACCCGAACAGCGGGTCGACGTCCTCGTAGTCGCTGATGTCGTACCCGTTGTCCGCCTGCGGCGACCGGTACACCGGGGACAGCCAGACGACGTCCACGCCCAACCGCTCCAGGTGATCGAGGCGCCGGGTGATCCCGGGGAGGTCCCCGACGCCGTCGCCGTCGGTGTCCTGGAACGAGCGCGGGTACACCTGGTACACGACCGAGCGCGTCCACCAGGGTGCGTCGGCGGGCGTCTCGGCGCCGGGCCACCCGCCGCGGGGCCGGGCGTCCGGGGTGGGTGCGGACGAGGTCATCGCACGGCTTCCTCTCGGGTCACGGGGTCGTGGTCCCAGCCTGCCCGACGCCGCGCGCCGCGGCGACGCGACGGCCGGGGTCCGTGAGGACGTCGACGTCGTCGACCCACTGCTCGACCGTCCCGACGCCCGGTGGCAGCGCCCGCACGGCCGGGTCCTGGATCGCGGCCGTCACCGCGTCGGCCACCGGCCCGAGGCCCCGGTACGGCCGGTCGAAGAAGGGGACGACGACGTCGGCCACCGTCGGGAGACCCGCCTCGCCCTGGAGGTCGTGCAGGGACGCCAACCCCCGGCACAGCGCCGCCTCGCGCGGGCGCCACTCGTCGGCCACGAGCGCCGCCGCGAGGTCGGGCCCGGCGGCGGCGCCGGCGTGCGGGAGGGCGGTGAACGCCGTCCCGAACCACTTCGCATACGGGGGCCAGCACCGCTCCAGCAGGAAGCCGAGGTGCATCGCGACGCGCACGAGCCGGGCCGCGACGACGCGCGACCCGAGGTCGTCGCCGCGCTCCGCCGTCCGGCCGACGAAGGGCAGCTCCTGCCCGATCCGTGCCCAGTCGACAGCGACCGCGTACCGCCACAGGTCGTCGGGATACCAGGCGAGGCGGTCGCGCGCCGCGGTCAGCGCGCCCTCGGTGTCCACGAAGACGGGGCCCGCCGTCACCTCGAGCACCGCCTGACCGGTCAGCGCGAGCCAGTCGCCCGGGGTGAGCGGACGCGTCGCGTCGAGTCCCAGGCGGGACGTGGTGAAGCCCGACGGCGACGCGACCTCGACCTGGTGCGGGCCGTCCGGGCTCCACGTGGTCGGGAACCGGGTCGGGTGCCCGGCGAACGTGCCAGGCAGCGCCGCGTCGAGCAGCGCGTCGACCTCGTCGACCATCGGCTCGTCGACCAGCAGCGTCAGACGCAGGCCCCAGTCGTGGTCGCGCGACGTCGCGTCGTCGAGCCCGAGGACGTCGGACCCGCTCCCGAGGCGTCCCGCCGCGTGCGGCAGCCCCGGCCAGCGGCCGAGCACGATCGGCCCGACGACCTCGTCGTAGTAGCGACGCGCGAGGTCGGCCCCGGTCTCCACCCGGGCAACCTAGCGGGTCGGCGTCACGACACCCAGGGCTTTCGCCGCTACCACCGCTCGGCCCCGACGAAGCTCGTGGGAGCCGGCTCGACCCCGAGCACGTCGCGCAGGACCGTGAGGTCGTAGGTGCGTTCCATCGCGAGGTGGCTCAGCGCGTACCGCGTGAGGCGCGGCGGCCCGGGACGTCGCAGCCGCCGCGCGACCGTCTCGACCGCGCCCGCGAGCGCCCACGCGGGGCGCACCGGGACGGCGACGACCCGGACGTCGGTACCGCGGCGGCGCAGCGCGTCGCCGAGCGCGTCGCGCAGCACGACCGGCTCGGCGTCGGCGACGTTCGCGACGAGCAGCCCGCAGGTCGGTCCTTCCCCGCGTCCGGGCGCGCGCGCCGCGTCGTCGGGCAGCACGACGGCGGCGCGCACCGCGGCGAGCAGCGTGTCGACGTGCGTCAGCGACTGGAGCACGCGGCCGCCTCCGGGCAGGACGAGGCGCCCGCGCCGCACGGCGGCCTCGACCCGCGGGAGCAGCGTCGTGTCCCCCGGGCCGTAGACGGCGTGCGGGCGCAGGACGACGACGGCACCGCGGTCGGGGTGGTGCGCGACGTCGCGGGCCAGCGCGCGCTCCGCCTCCGCTTTCGTCGTGCCGTAGGCGTCGAGGTACCGGTCGACCGGAGCCTCGTGCTCGAGGGCGCGCACGCTCGGGCGGTACGGGTCGTACACGCTGCCGGACGAGACGTGCACGAACCGCGCCCCCGGGAACGTGTCGCGCACCGCGAGCGTCCCGCCGACGTTGGTCGCGCGCGCGACGTCGAGCGCGCACCAGTCGGACACGGCGGCGCCCGCGTGCACGACGGCGTCCACCCCGGGCGGGCCGGCGAGCGGACCGGCGGTGAGGTCCCAGGCGAGGTGTCGGGTGCCCGGGAGGCCCGGGTCGCGGCGGGAGGCCGTCCAGACCTCGTGGCCGTCGGCGACGAGGCTGCGGGCGACCGCTCCCCCGACGAACCCCGACGCCCCGGTGACGACGACCCTCACGCGACGGCACCGCGTGCGTCGCGGCCGGCGGCGGCCGGCTCGGCAGGCACGAACGGCGCGGCGGCGCGCGAGAGCGCCGCGCGGTCGGGCTTGCGCGAGCGCCCGGCGAGCGGGACGCGGTCGGCGTGCAGCACGACGTCGGGCAGCGCGTCGTGGTCGAGCACGCCCGGCAGCGCCGTCCGCACCCGGGCGACGAGCGGGTGGTCCGGGTCGAGGCCGACGTCGCCGTCGGGCCGCGCACGACGGGTCGGCGCGCCGTGGGTCACCGAGCCCGTCGAGGTGCCGGTCGAGATACCCGTCGGGGTGCCCGTCGATCTGACCGACGAGGTGACCACGAGCGCGACCCGCTCGTCCCCGTCCACCTGCGGCACGCCGACGAGGACCGCCTCGCCGACGCCGTCGAGCGCCGCGACGCGCGGCTCGAACAAGCCCGGGTAGATGTTGGTCGTCCCACGGATGATCATGTCCCGCGTGCGGCCGACGAGCACGATCCTCCCCGCGTCGTCGAGTCGCGCGAGGTCGCCGGTGCGGTGCTCCACGACCCGCGCTCCCCTGCCGCGCGACGGGTCGTCGAGATCGTGCAGGTAGCCCGCCATGAGCGACGGCCCGGACAGCACGAGCTCGCCGACGACGTCCGCGCCGCCGTCGGCGGGGCGGTCCGCCGGGTCGTCCGGCCCGTCGACCTCCACCGGGTCGAGGTGCGCGACCGTCCCGGGCAGCGGCAGGCCGACGAGGTCGCCGTCCCCCGCGTGCGCGAGCTTCTCCCGAGCCTCGACCACCGCGACCGGCAGGATCTCCGTCATCCCGTACACCGCGACCCAGCGCGTGCCGGGCAGGACCCGTGTCGCGCGCGCCAGCAGGGCGCGCGTCACGGGGGCTCCGCCGACGAGCGCGACGCGCGGGCCTCGCGGGGACACCGTCCCGTCCTCGACGGCGTCGAGCAACGCCGTGACGTCCGCGGGCACGAGGTAGGTGCCGGCCGCGCCGTCGAGCTGACGAGCGAACGTCACGACGTCGCGGCTCGGCGGGTCGGCCGGCACGGACCACGTCGCGCCCGCGAGGAGCGCCGGGACGCCGAGCAGCATCTGGTCGGTGTGCACGACGTCGCCCGGCGCGAGCGCGAACACGTCGCGCAGCAGGTCGCACCCGGCGAGCAACGACCCGGCCGTGTGCACCACGGCCTTGGGTTGCGCCGTCGTGCCGGACGTGAAGACGGTCAGGGCCTCACGGTCCGGGTCGAGCGCTGGCAGCGCCGCGCGGTCGACCGGGCCGGCGCCGAGGCGACGCGCGGCGCGCGAGCCGCGTGGCACCCCGGGGAGCCACGGCCCCGCGTGCACGTGCCGCAGCGGCAGGCTCGCGTAGTCCGGCAGCAACAGGCCGCGCGAGCGGGCCAGACGGCGCAGCGGCCCCCGCGACACCGCGTACAGCAGCGACTCGGTCGTCGCGAGAGACGGCCCGGCAGCGCCCACGCGTGCCGTGAACAACTCGGGGGTCGACCCGGGGTCGACGAACACGATCGTGCCGCCCGCGCGGACGACCCCGAACGCCAGCACGACGCCCTCCGGCCGGGGACGCACCGAGAACAGCGCCCGGTCGCCGGGCGCGAGCCCGTCCGCCGCGAGCGCCGTCGCGGTCGCCTCCACGCGGCGCGCGAGGTCGGCGTACGTGACCTCCTCGCGCACGCGCGCGCCCTGACGGCCGGGCCGCGTCCAGCGCCGGAGCGCGACGGCGTCCGCGGACGCGTGCCCGGGTGCGCCCCGCTCGAGGATCGGGCCCAGCAGGTGGCGGGCCGCGTCGTCGGCCGCGGTCACGCCGCCTCCCCCGCGGGCGACGCGGCCGATCCCGCGACCGGGCGCGCGGCCGCGCTCGACGCGCGGACCCCGCCGCCGGCCGCACGCACGCCGAGCGAGCGGTACGCGGGGATGAGCACCCCGCGCGCGACGGCACGGTCGGTGACCTCGACGCTCCGCCCCGCCGCGGCGACGGGGCGCAGGGCGTCCAGCACCGCGCCGACCTGCGCCATGGCGAGGGGCATGCCGAGGCAGAAGTGCGGGCCGGCGCCGAACCACAGGTGCCGCACGGCGGGGTCGACGGGTGCGTCCGGGTCGAAGGGGCCCGCGTCCTTGCAGCAGGAGATCGTCGCGATCACGACCCGGTCCCCCGCGCGGACGCAGACGTCGGCCACGGTCGCGTCGGCGCGCACCGAGCGCAGCATCGCGGGCGTGGGGGCCGTGACGCGCAGCGCCTCCTCCACGACGCGCCCGCGCAGCGCCGCGCCCTCGGGACCGGACGGCGCGGCCAGGAGCCGGTCGAGCCAGCCCGTGTCCGCCGTGAGCGCGACGAGGCGCGGCACGAACGACTGGATCGTCTCCGTCCCGGTGAGGACGAACGCGCCGACCGCGCCCATCGCCTCGTCCTCCGAGAGCCCGAGCTCACGCATGCGCCCCGGCACGGTCGCGGGGTCGCCGTCCCGGTACGCGTCCCGCGCGGGCGCCGAGAGCCGGGCGAGGACGGCGCGCGCGTGCCGCACCTGCGCGGGCGTGAGGCTGCGTCGGTGCAGCCGCACCAGGCCGACCACGGACTGCGCGGCCGTCATCGCCTCGCGCACGGCGACGTCGGTGGGCGGCAGCCCGGTCATGGCGCAGATGACGGTGCCCGCCATGGCCGCGGTCTCCGCGACGAGGTCGACGCGCGCGCCCGCCAGCAGGCGCGGCGCGAGCCCCGCGAGGACGTCCGGGACGCTGACCGCCACGAGGTCCCGCACCGCCCGCGGGGTGAAGAGCCCGGAGAGCGCGCGGCGCAGGCGCGCGTGGTCGGCGCCCTCCATGTTGAGCAGCACGGACGGCCCGAGCACGGGCGTCCACAGGTCCGACGGCGCCCCCGGGCCCACCTTGGTGAACCGCTCGGTGTCGAGCAGCACGGCCCGCGCGGTCGCGGCGTCGGACACGACCACCCCGATGCCGGGGACGCGCACGACCGGGCCGCGGTGGCGCAGCGCCCGGATCGCCGGGTAGACGAGCGGGTGCGCACCGCGCTGGACGCGCTCCTCCCAGCGCATCGCCGCGGCGAGCCCGACCGGGGCCGGCGCGACCGCCGTCGTCCCCGTCACCGGATGTCCACCACCTCGGGCCGGTACCGGTGGTCGGCGTACCAGCCGAGCGTCCGCACGAGCCCCCACGCGTGCGCGCGGCGCGCCGACGCGAGCACGACGACCTCGCGGTGCGCGCCGTACTTCCGGGTCAGGCGCCGCACCGCGTTGACGAGCGCCCGGTCCTCGTGGACGTCCTCGATCGCGGTGCGCGGGAACCCGCCCGCGGCCTCGTAGAGCTCTGCGGTGATCGCCATGTTGCAGCCCGGCGCCATGACGTACGGGCCGAGGTAGGACGGGTCCTGGTTGCCGGGCCGGAAGCGCCCGAACGTGCTCGCCACGCTCACCGCCGCCGACAGCACCCCCTGCTGGACGCGCGAGACCGGCCGGTCGTCCGTCCGCGCCACGAGCCGGCCCGCGACGAGGTCGTGCCCGCTCGCGAACGCCGCCCGCACGCGCCGGGTCCAGTCCGGCAGCGGGAGGCAGTCGGCGTCCGTGCGGGCGAGGTGCGTCGCCCCCTGCCCGATCGCCGCGCGCATCCCCGTGTCGGCCGCGGCGCCCGTGCCCTTCTGCGGCTCGTCGACCACGCGCCATCGCGTCATGCCCCACGCCGCGGCGGTCGCGCGGACGAGGTCGCCCGTCCCGTCCGACGACCCGTTGTCGACGACGACGAGGTCGAAGTCGGTGTCCTGCTGGTCGCGCAGCGCCTCGAGCGTCGCGACGATCCCGTGCGCCTCGTCGCGCGCGGGCACGACGACCGCGAGCCGCTGCGGGCTCGCGACGTGCCGCGTGAACCGGCGCGCGGTCACAGCCGCACCACCGTCGCGCCGATGCTGATGCCGCCGGCGAGCCCGACCAGCACGACGACGTCCCCCGGCCCGACCCGGCCGGTCTCCAGCGCCGTGGCGAGCTGCAGCGGGAGCGTCGCGGAGGCGACGTTGCCGTGGTCGGCGACGGTGACGAGCGTGCGGCCCGTCGGGAGGCCGAGCGCGGCGTGCACGTCGTCGAGGTACGCGACGGCGACCTGGTGGACCGCGACGAGCGCGACGTCGTCCCAGCCGAGGCCCGCGCGACCCAGCGCGTCGAGGACGACGCCCGGGCCCAGGGCGAGGAACGCGTCGCGCAGGCGCGAGCCGTCGATCTCGAAGTAGGTCCGCTCGAGGTCGCGCGGGTGCGCGGTGCCGCCGCCCGGGAGCATGCCGACGTCCCAGTGCGTCGACTCCGCGCCGAACGCGCTCGCGAGGATGCCGCGCGGTGCGGGCGCCCCGGCGGCGTCACGCGCGTCGGCCTCCGCCGGCGTGGCGCGGCGCACGAGGACGGCCGCCCCGGCGTCGGACATCGTGTAGCCCGGCGCGGAGAGCAGGTACGTCGCGCGGTCCGGGACGTCCCAGCGCACCGCGCGCGACGGCGCCTCGCCCGACGCGATCAGGACCGTCGCGTAGCGCCCGGTGCCGATGAGCGCCTCCGCGACCTCGATCGCGTTGAGCACCGAGTTGCACGCGTTCTTGACGTCCATCACCGGCGCGCGGACGCCGAGCTTCGCCGCGACGATGTGACTCGTCGCGGGCTCGACCATGTCCTGGCTCGCCGACGCGAAGAGCAGCAGGTCGACGTCGTCGGTCGCCAGCCCCTCGGTCGCGAGCAGCTTCTCCGCGGCCGCAACCGCGAGGTCGGACGCGTCCCAGTCGTCCGGGAGCACGTGCACCTGCCGCACGCCCGTGAGGCGCGCAACCATCGGCACGCGCGGCGCCGCGCCCGGGTTGCGCTCCGCGAGGGCGCGCTCCGCGTCGCGCACGTCGACCGTGCGCTCGGGCAGGTGCACCCCGACCGCGGCGAGCACCGCCGTCGGGGGTGCGAGGGGCGGGCGGGACGCCGTCCCGGCGGGGTTCACTGGCACGCGCGACACAGTAGCCAAGCAGACCCGCTCCGACGGTGGTCGTCCACAGGATCCGATGGGGTGAAGTGCCCATCCCCAGATCGCGGCGTGCCCACCCGGAGCCGCCGCGTGTGCGCCACACTGACCGGGTGACTGCGACCACGACCGCGCCGGTGACCACCCGCGAGCGACGCCGCGCCCTGCCCACGACCCGGCGCGAGCTGCAGGTGCTGGCCGCCGCGCGGCCCGCGATGGCCGGCGTCCTGCTCGCGGGCGGGGCGCTCGCCGGGGCGCGCGCGGGCGGCGGTCTGCGCAAGGTCCCGGGGCTCGGCTGGGTGACCGCGGACCCGACGGTCGGACGGCGGATCCTCACCGACCACCGGCACTTCACGATCGTCGGGGAGGGCGGGGTCGGGCACCTGTGGGCGCAGATCCTCGGCGACTGGGTGCTCGACCTGTTCGACGGCCCGGGCCACCACGACCTGCGCACGCGCTCGCGCGAGCTCTTCACCGAGGCGAGCGCCGCGGCGCTCGTCGACGGCGCGTGGTCCGTCGCCCTCGACGACGCGAGGCGGACCCTCGCGGCGGGCGGGACGGTCGACGTCGGCCGGCTGGCTCGCGTGCTGGTGGGACGGATGATGATCTCCCTGCTCGGCATCCCGACGCTCGGCGGCGCGGCCGCCCCCGACGGCGGGTCCGCCGTCGTCCCGGGCGACGACGACGCGCTCACCGCCTTCGCGACGGGCGAGCGCCTCGCGTCGATCGCGCTCGGCAGCGCGGGCTCGACGTACCTCTCGCCGGAGCAGGTCGCGGCGGCGCAGGAGATCGTCGCCGAGCTGACCCGGGGCGTGCCCGACGGCTGGCGGCACGCCCCCGCCGACCGCCTGCTCGGCCGGTGTCGCGAGCTCGGCCTCGGGCTGGAGGAGACCACGGGGCTCGCGAGCCTGCTCATGGTCGCAGGCACGGAGACGTCGGCGTCCGCGATGGCCCGCACGACCGCGCTCCTCGTCGACACGGGCGAGCAGCACCGCCTGCTGCGCCTCATGGCCGACGAGCGCGCGCACCCCGTCGAGCGCGCCGCGGGCGAGCCCGACGCCGTGGAGAACGCGGTGCGCGAGGGCCTGCGCGTGACCAGCCCGGCGTCGGTCATCGGGCGCGGCGTCTCCGCGGACGTCGAGGTCGCGGGGCGCACGCTGCGCGCCGGGGAGCGCGTCATGATTCTCACGTGGGCCGCGAACGTCGCCGCCGGGCCGTTCCGCGCCGACCGCCCCTACGTGCGCGAGACGCGCCAGCTCTGGTTCGGCGCGGGCCGCCACCTGTGCCTCGGGGCGGCGCTCGCACGCGCCGAGATCGCCGCGCTGCTGCACGCGTTGTGGGACGACGGCGTGCCGCTGCGAGTCGTGTCCCGCCGGGCCAAGCGGCGCGTGCTCGTGCCGGGGTACGACGAGCTTGTCATTACCCGGACGTAGCCCCGTCCCCCAGGGGAAGAACGGTGTCCAAACTTCTAACCATTTTCTCCACGTGATCGATGCAATCATTCAAGTGCGCGTACTCCATCGGTCGAAATTCAATTTGCACAACGTCCCAATCTCCCTCATGCGCGATCTGATTCCTACGATCATAGATCAGTTGAAGCTGCAACCTCAGCCGATCTGGCCTAGACCCGAGCGCTATCGCACACGACAACCACACCTCTTCAGCGTCAAGCCCAATCGCCAATAGGAGCTTGTCGAGAGAATCTGGCGAAACTAGCGTCTTGTACGACAGAGCTAGTCGAATATGGGCGGCAGCATGCTCACCGCATACCAAATCAACACGCCTCGAAAGAAACCGACCCACGCGATCTGCTGAATCCCCCGAGGCAGCGGCCTCTCGAACGAGCAGTTCGATGCCTCGTTCGTGCGCGTAGGTATCGAACGCGGCCACGGTAAGGACATACGCGCTCCGCAATAGCGTTGGCACTGACTCGAGGTGGCCAGAATCCGCCGCTCGATACGCCGCAGCCTCGACGTTTCGAACTTGCTCAAGAAGGCGCTCGAAGACTGCGAGTGCCGGTGAACTCACCGTCACTCCTGCGAGTCGAGCAGAGACAATACCCTATCGGCGGCAAGCTCGAAGATCCTCTTGAGGCTCTCAATCTGTGCACGAGATCCGTCGAGCACAACACCGACTTGGTCCAGTTGCTCATCTGTGAGTTCGAATACTGGCACATGATAGTCCTGAGATTTCGGGAGAAGGCTATTGAACTCTTGGACCTGTGCGATCACTCCTGAGGCCGGAATTCCTGCGTCGCGATACATCCGCTCCTCAAAGGTAAGACCAGCACTCCGAAGCGCGGGAAGGAACTGCGTCTCGGAAGCAGCGGCAACCTTTTCGATCCATGCTCGGAACGGACCAGTAGGCGTCCCGTATGGTTCCGCGTCAGTTGCACGCCGATAAAGCCGGTACCGCTGAATCACTACGCCACCCAGTTTTAGCCTCGGCGCAGGAAATGGGTACGAAGCTTCGCTCAGAACCTCGTTCTGAGCGGCAGTATCCGCCCACCTTGCCCACCGGGGCAAAACGCGCGCGAGAGACTGGAGCGCCATAATCGAGAAGAAGTCCGGCGATGTGGGAACGATGAGCAAGTCGCTAATCGAAACGAGATTCTGGTTTAGCGCGCCGAGGCTCGGGCTCATGTCTATGACGACGTAATCAATGTTCAGCGCCTCCGCCGTCTGCGACAAGAGGTAGTGAATTGCCCCCGGCAGGTTGCGGAGCGCGGACATCGAACCAGCCAATTCCTGAGCAATCGCAAGGGAGACTTCGTACTCACCTAAGCGAAGGTGTCCTGGCAAGAGGTAAAGCCCGTCGCGACCCTCGACCGGCAGGCAATCCACTGCCTCGAGAAGTCGTGGCTCCGAGTCAAACGCAGGCTTAAGGGCACCGTAGAGCGTGCGCGAGAAGTTCTCTGTCCAAAAGTCCTCGGCTGCATCCTGCGACGTTGAGTATTGTTCGCTTTCAGTATCGTCTTCAATTGGAGCGAGTTCATCGTCATCATCCGGCCACTCGGGGTTCAATCCCAGCACGACTCCCGTGAGATTGCATTGCGGGTCCGCGTCAACCATCAGGACACGCTTCCCCCGATTGGCGAGCATCCACGCGAGATTGAAAGTCGTCGTAGTCTTCGAAACCCCGCCCTTGTGGTTGAACATCGAAATGATCTTGAATGCCACCGGTGCTCCTCGTCTCCTAGGTTGCCATACAGTACCGCTGCGCCGGGTTGGGGTAGGGCAGGGCACACGCAATGGACTGCTCGCTTCGTTGGACGAGGGAACGCTTCCTAGTCCGCCGGGGTCACGCTCCACGTGCCCGCGGTCTTCACGGCCAGGACGCCGGGCAGCACGAGGTCGAACGTCTCGGTGAACGCCTCGGAGTCGCCGAACACGCGCGACGCCCCGCGCGTGACGCCGAAGTACCGGCCCTGGAACGAGTCCTCCGGGCCGGCGGGCGTCCACGCGACCTCGGCGCTCGTCGCGGTGCCGTCCAGCCGCAGGACGGTCGAGCCGGTGCCCGACTGCGCTCCCGTCACGGGCGGCAGGTCGTTCCAGCTCTCGAGCCGCACCGACCAGTCCCCCGGGGTCTCGAGCCAGATCGACTGCTGCGGCGCGGAGTCCTCGAACACGTCCATGAGGTAGGAGCCCGTCGCCTCGCCGAGGGTGCCGGGGTACGGGGTGACGTCCGTGGGCGCCATGAACGCGCGCGCCCCGGCGCAGTCGCCGCAGTCGAGGTGCACGACGACGGCGAACTCGCCGTCGCGCACGAACGACACCGCCGCGCTCCCCGTACCGCTCACGACGGCGGGCGCCCCGGCGGCGACCGTGCCGGCGTCGACCGCCTGCGCGGGCGGCTCCGACGGCCGGTCCGCGAGCGGGTCGTCCGCATGGGCGGCCGCGTCCGTCGGCTCGTCGGTCGCGCCCGCCGCGTCGTCGGGCTCCGCCGACGCGGTCGGGGTCGCGGCCGACGTCGTCGGTCGCGGGCCCGGCTCGGCACCGGTCGAGCACGCGCCGAGCACGACGACGCAGGCCGCGGCGACGAGGAGCGGCACGACGGCGGGGGCGGGCCTCCGGCGACGCGGGGAGCTCACAGGACCGGTTCTCATGGGACCAGGGTCTCAGGCGCGCCCGGCCCCGGTCGCAGGCGTCTCACCGGTGCGGCGGCACGGGTGGACGGTCAGTCGCGCGCCTGCCACGTGCAGACGCACGCCTCGTTGCCCTCGGCGTCGGCGAGGACCCAGAACGCGGGCGCGCGACGGTCGGACACGAGGTGCCCGCCCGCCGCGATGGCGGCCGTCACGCGCGCCTCGGCGACGTCGTGCGGCACGGTCACGTCCACGTGGATGCGGTTGCGCTGCTCGCGCGGCGCGTCCATCTGCTGGAACCAGAACGCGGGGGCGTGAGCCGTCGGGTCGTGGAGGTCGGGCGCGGGCAGCTCCGGGGAGCCCTCGTCGAACCCCAGGACCGCGCGCCAGAACGGCTGGACCGCCGAGCCGACCAGGGTGTCGATCGCGATCTCGAGGTCCTGCACCGCCGTCGGGTCCGCGACGAGGTCGAGCTCGCGCGCCGCGGCCGAGACCTGCCGCGCGAGCGCCACGTCGCGCGTGCTGACGCCGCCGACGTCGTGCGAGGACAGCCGGACCGTCACGGTCCCGTAGCGCAGGTCGACGTCGGGGTGGTGGTTCGCCGCCTCGGCGAGCTCGCCGATCGCGTCGACCAGCTCCACCCCCGCGGTGAACGACCCGGTGCGGAACAGCGTCTGCACCGTCCCGAGGATGTACCGCCAGTCCTCGACGCCGTCGCTGTCGTGGAACTGGCGCGCGGTGATGCGGTCGTCCGCCGTCTGGGTCATGGCCGTCCTCCGGGTGGGCGTCGCTGCGTCGAGGTGCGACACCACGCTAGTGCCCGCGCCCGACGCACGCGCGGCCCGCGCCTACTCGAGGATCGCGCCGCGAGACGCGGACTGGACGAGCTTGGCGTACTTGGCGAGCACGCCGCGCGTGAACGTCGGCGGCAGCGGCGCCCACCCGTCACGGCGCGCGGCGAGCGTGTCCGCGTCGACGAGCAGGTCGAGCGTCTTGTTCGCCACGTCGAGCCGGATCGGGTCGCCGTCGCGCACGAACGCGATGGGCCCGCCGTCGACCGCCTCGGGCGCGACGTGCCCGACGCACAGGCCGGTCGTCCCGCCGGAGAAGCGGCCGTCGGTGAGCAGCAGGACCGTCTTGCCGAGCCCAGCGCCCTTGATCGCGCCCGTGATCGCCAGCATCTCGCGCATGCCTGGGCCGCCCTTGGGCCCCTCGTACCGGATGACGACGACGTCGCCGTCGGTGATCGTCCCGTCCTCCAGGGCGTCGAGCGCCGCCCGCTCGCGCTCGAAGACGCGCGCCGTCCCCTCGAACACGTCCTCGTCGAACCCGGCGGACTTCACGACGGCGCCCTCCGGCGCGAGCGACCCGTGCAGGATCGTGATGCCGCCCGTGTGGTGGATCGGGTTGTCGAGCGCCCGCAGGATCTTGCCGTCCGGGTCCGGCGGGTCGATGTCGGCGAGGTTCTCCGCGACCGTGCGGCCCGTGACGGTGAGCGCGTCGCCGTGCAGCAGCCCGGCGTCGAGCAGGGCCTTCATCACGACGGGCACGCCGCCGATGCGGTCGACGTCGTTCATCACGTAGCGCCCGAACGGCTTGAGGTCGCCGAGGTGCGGCACGCGGCTCGCGACGCGGTCGAAGTCGGCGAGCGTGAGGTCCACCTCGGCCTCGTGCGCGATGGCCAGCAGGTGCAGCACCGCGTTGGTCGAGCCGCCGAACGCCATGACGACGGCGATCGCGTTCTCGAACGCCTCCTTCGTCATGATGTCGCGCGCCGTGATGCCGAGCCGCAGCAGGTTGACGACGGCCTCGCCCGAGCGGTGCGCGAACGCGTCCCGGCGCCGGTCCGCCGACGGCGGCGCCGCCGACCCGGGCAGCGACATGCCCATCGCCTCCGCGACCGACGCCATCGTGTTCGCCGTGTACATGCCGCCGCACGCGCCCTCGCCGGGGCAGATCGCCCGCTCGATGCGGTCCACGTCCTCCCGGCTCATGAGCCCGCGCGCGCACGCGCCGACCGCCTCGAACGCGTCGATGAGCGTGACGTCCTTCTCCGTGCCGTCGGAGAGCTTGACCCAGCCCGGCATGATCGAGCCCGCGTAGAGGAACACGCTCGCCAGGTTCAGCCGCGCCGCCGCCATGAGCATCCCGGGGAGGGACTTGTCGCACCCGGCGAGCAGCACCGTCCCGTCGAGGCGCTCCGCCTGGACGACCGTCTCGACCGAGTCCGCGATGATGTCGCGGCTCACGAGCGAGAAGTGCATCCCCTCGTGGCCCATGGAGATGCCGTCGGACACGGAGATCGTCCCGAACTGCAGCGGGTACCCGCCGCCCGCGTGCACGCCCTCCTTCGCGCCCTGCGCCAGCCGGTCGAGCGACAGGTTGCACGGCGTGATCTCGTTCCACGAGCTCGCGATGCCGATCTGCGGCTTGGCGAAGTCCTCGTCGCCCATCCCGACGGCGCGCAGCATCCCGCGCGACGCCGTCGCCTCCAGACCGTCCGTGACCTGGCGGGAACGAGGCTTGAGGTCGGGTCCGGCGTCGGCGCGCGGGGTCTGCCCAGTCATGCCCCCACTCTAGGAACGCGGTCGCCGGACGGCGCGCCGGACGTCCCGAGACACGCCGACCCGGCCAGGGACCGCACGGCATCATGGGCCCGTGCGCACACGATCCCTCGCCACCGCTGCCCTCGTCTCCGCTCTCGCCCTGGTCGTGACGACCGCGTGCACCGCCCCGGGGCCGTCGGGCGCGGACCCAGGCGACACGACGTCGGCGGCGCCCCCCTCGTCGTCAGGCTCCCCGACCGCTGCCCCCGACGACGTCGCGACCGAGGACGAGACCGAGCCGGCACCCGAGGAGGAGCCCGCGGAAGAGCGCAACGAGACGCCCGAGGAGTCGTTCCGCGCGTGGCTCGCCGCGAGCCGCGCGCCGGACGTGGAGGTCGCGTGCGGCTACCTCACCCCGGAGCTCGCCGAGCGGATGGTCGCCGAGATGACGTCGCAGGGGTGGCCGGGCATCACGGACTGCGCGTCGATGATCACGACGACCGCCGGCCTGTACGCGGCCGTCGGCGACGTCCCGGACGTCGAGATCGCGGTCCGCGAGGAGCGCGCCGAGACGACGGTGCTGTCCGTCGTCTACGGCGGCGGCGACTGCGGCAGCGCCGTCATGGCGCCGGCGGGGACGCGGTGGGTCGTCACGGAGCAGTCCGAGGAGGAGTGCTGACGCCCGCCGCGGACGCACGCCCCCGGCGCGACGACGGGCCCGCACCTCGCGAGGTTCGGCGTGTACGTGACGGGGTCGCCGGCGGCC